>JAVCCP010000052.1 GCA_030765405.1 Candidatus Ancaeobacter aquaticus
GAGATAGTCATCTTTATTAAAGAAAGTTTGTTGCCGTCTATTACCCCTCTGGATAATATGATGAGGAATATCAGGTATTATAATTCGTGCTATTCTAACCATGTTAAGTATTATATTTTAAATAAATAAATTCGTCAAATAATTTAGTATGGTGTCCCTGAAATACTAACACATTGACAAGTTTTCCGAAATTGACTATACTCCTAAATAGTAAGACTAATATGGAGTTTATTCCGAAATGGAAAACATTAAAAGAATACTAAAATTAAAACTTCCAGAAAAGCAATCTGCTTTTTTATGGGGACCCAGAAAAACAGGTAAAACCACGTATCTAAAAAATCATTTTCCGCACAGTTTAATATACGACTTTTTGAAAACAGACTTTTTTTTTGAAATTTCAAAAAATCCAGCACTATTACGTGAACGTATACTCGCAAAAGACAAAGAAATCCTCCAGTATCCAATAATATTAGATGAAGTACAAAAAGTTCCTAAAATACTTGATGAAATACACTGGTTGATTGAAAATAGGAATTTAAGATTTATTCTCTGCGGATCAAATACCCGAAAACTGAAAAGAGGACATGTCAACCTGCTGGGAGGAAGGGCATGGCGTTTTGAAATGTTTCCTCTGGTAAGCGCAGAAATTAAAAAGATAGACCTTTTACGAGCATTAAATCACGGAATGATTCCAATACATTATCTGCAAAACGATTACAAAAGATCATTAAAAGCTTATGTTCAAGACTATCTAAAAGAAGAAATCTTTGCGGAGGGGCTAACACGAAATCTTCCCGCTTTCACGAGATTTTTAGATGCCTTTGGATATTCACATGGTGAACTTACAAATTATTCTAATATTGCGCGCGATTGCGGGGTAGATTCAAAAACAGTAAAGGAATACTATCAAATTCTTGTTGACACACTGTTGGCCGTAAGAATTGAACCTTTTAAAAGAAAGCAATCCCGCCAAATTATAACCAAATCTTCAAAATATTACATTTTTGATGTAGGAATAGCCGGATTTCTAACAAAACGACATCTCGTAGAAGAAAAAGGGGCAGAATTCGGAAAAGCGCTTGAACACTTTATACTCATGGAAATTGCTGCTTATCGATCTTACAGTGCATTAGATTTTGAAATAAACTTTTGGAGAACAAAGTCAGGAATTGAGGTAGATTTCATATTAAACGAAGGAGAAATTGCTATAGAAATAAAAGGATCAAGCCGGATTGATAAAAAGGACTTAACCGGACTATCTGCCTTTATGGATACCTATTCTCCAAAAAGATGCATCATTGTCTGCAATGAAAAGGAAAAAAGACTGCATGGAAAAATAGAGATAATTCCGTGGAAACAATTTCTAGATGGACTGTGGAACAATACTATTTTATAAATATACGGAAAGAGTGAGTAAAGCGGGGGCAGAATGGCAGCCTGCGAAATTAATATAAAAATGCGCAGACTAAAGTCTGCGGCTACCTGTGCTTTTTGTTTTACCCCGGTTTACTCACCGGTTACAGACTTCATGCCCTTTTTCTTTTAAAAGCGTCACGGTCTGATAGGAATACCGATCAGGTTTATTTGACGCTCCTATCACTGCCACTTTCATACATTTACCTCTTTTGGGAATAAAGTATCAGTATATCCCGCGACATAATATGCGATAAGTCCAAGCCATTCGTGAGCAATGGAATTGAAAAGTCTTATATTTTCAATTTTCGGCCAAAACGATGATGCTTTTATCTTATTATATTTTTCTGTTTTGGTTTTAAAATCTACCGGATATGGTATTACTTTTACCCCGACCTTATTAAAACAGCCAACTGACCGCGGCATGTGAAATGCGGATGTAATGAGCACCCATCTTCCAGACCTGCTATCAGGTACAGTCTTTGCAAACTCTACGGCACCTTCATAGGTATTACGTGAATTTCTCTCAGCAATGACCCTATCTTCATCAATTCCAAATTTAACCGCCAGCCTCTTAGCATAATCTGCTTCCCGCAGACCATTACTTTGATCAAAGGTACCTGACCCACCAACGATGATTAACTTCGCTTCTGGATGCTTTCTTGCAAGAATAACACCCTCAATTATCCTGTCCGCATTACCACCAAGCTCCACAAAACCGTCTCGTGATGCTTCCATATGAATAATACCAGCTTCGACAATGATACCCGTAATTTCTTCCGGTATTTTTCCCTTCTCGATTCTGTTTTCCAATATCTTCGCTAAGTATGGTGTCAACAAGCTCTGTCCGGTTACAAAAATGAGGAGCACTCCAATGCCTATAAAAGTATTTCCTACCCTTTGCCCTTTTATTAATAAGAAAAAAAGACCTGCAAGCAATAGGATTATAATCACATTGAAAGGATTCACAAAAAACCAGAGTATTTTAGAAAACACAAAAAACATTTTAAACACCTGTATCAAAGATTAATCGTCAAAAGTATATTAAAAATAAATCGCACAACGCAAAGCGAAAACCGCAAGCCGAGCATTATTGTTCGGTATCTTTCATATGTTCAATTATAGGATACATCTCTTTAAAAAACTCTGTCATTGTTTTCATACTACCACTCACGCTTTTATCTATATGTGCGGAATTATAAGTGAACTGGGGTATAGAATTATAAATATGTGCCTTCAAGGAAAAATTGCTCTATCTTATTACTAATTTGTTATTTTTTTAATAAAACCGTCTCAAATTTCATTAAATTTCAAATTCACTTCTTGGAAGGCCTGATTGGCGAATAATTGATTGTAATGTTCCTATTCGAATTTCTTTATGATTAGGAACGGGTACAGTGGTTGTTCCCTGAGATGTTCGTTTTTGCATTGCAATATGACTTCCATGCTGCCTTACCTCAATAAAATTATGATTGGCAAGAATTTGACAGACATCTCGTCCCGAAAGAATGCGTAATTTACCCAACAGCCACCTCTAAATGAGTTATATAAACTTCTTCATGAAATCTTCCTTGTATCTCTTGCCCCGAAGCTGTTTCTAAAAATAACTGAATCGCTTCAATTAAGTTTTTTCGGGCTTTTTCTATTGTATCACCTTGACTTGCGATATCTAATTCTGGACATAAAGAAACATATCCATTATCTTCCCGCTCTATAACTGCTGTTAATTGGTATTTCATTTTGTTCCCTCCCCCCATTTTTTTATTATTATACTATGCCGGATTTTATCATAAAACACATGTACGGCGATATTTTTATTTATAATAGCATAAAATAAGCATTACGTATAATATGGATTTTTCAACAGCTTCTATCCGCTCCCCAGGAAATTTTATTAACCAATATGCCACATTCGCTTCTTTTAACTTTCTGTTGTCTCGAGATCCATACGCACTATCTATTGAAAGAATTTACTAAATACCACATTATTTTTGATAAAACAAAAAACATACTTTACTCCTCAGTATCTTTCATATGCACACCTGTCTTTGAACATTGTGCCCTTTTAATCATGAAAAGCGTGTTCTCGTTTGCATTTTCTACGCAAATCTTTATATCCAAATGACTAGATTGCCATACTCGAAATATCTCATCAGCAAAAGCTTGCCCAACAGTTTTGATCCCTTTAAAATCGAGAATGATTGTTTTAAAAGCGTCAAGCCCTGTCACTAATCTCCTTGCCTGAGAACGAGAAACGTATTCGACGCCAAGTTGGTAGAGCCGTACAGTTACCTTTGTTTTGCTGAATTCAAAGCTAGAATCCGTGTATTGCCTGAATATTTCATCAAGGTGCCGTTTTGTGTTGAGGCTGATAGAGAAAACAACTTTAGTCCCAATACGTTCTTTTATATCCTTTACCACAATATCCTCTAACAGGTTATCAAATATGAGTTTCTTATGAGAACTTTGTATAATGAATATATCAGCGGCTTTTGAAGTAAAGAATATGCCTTCTCCGCTATGGCTTTCAGGAGCAGTTGTTTGTTTCCCTTTAAGCAAATCCTGTATAGCTTCCATTTCACCATTCAGGTTTTTCTTACGAATAATATTATTGAAGAGACCTATACCTGTATCTGTTACTTCAAAAGACACAGTATCTTGACCTCGATCAACTGTTGTTTTTATCTTTTTAGATATGGAATGTTCGATAGCATTGTTGAGCATTTCAAGAAACGCGTAGGATAAGATCCCGGATACATTTTCCGGCATATCTAAGAAAATACCTGTTTGCTTTTTGATGTCTTTGAGAACAGCGTCTTCTTCTACGGGCTTTTGATTATTTATAAGACTTGTTATGTTAAGTTTCTTTTTTTTCGCTTTAGTAACGGCCTGTTCTGTTGCCGGAACATATTTTGCATTGTTTGCCTTTCCAATCAAAACGATCTTTCCTTCATCTCTTAATCTTTGAAAAAATCTGTTTACATACCCCCTCGAAAAGCCCGTTATTTTTACAATCTCAGCGGAACCAACCTCACCTTTTTCATGTAAAGTCTTTAAAATAAGGTTTCTTATATCCATATCCATCCTCTCACTAAGTATACAACTTTTTATTATTACACAAAGAAATAGTTGTATACAATATCACTAATACAATGAAAAATAGGCCTATTATGTTTACAACTTTAGTATATTTTAGAATTGGAAAGTTGTCAACACATATAGTTAGAAAAACGTAGTGCGGAACTTATCAGCTATAGAGCAGATCTGCCGTCACGTTGCGGCAGAAGCCCACCTAATCACATACCAAAAACCGGGCATACGATATATCTATCTGCTGATCAGGCACTTAAAAAGAGTGTCCCGTTTAAATCCGGCCATGTCTAGTACAAGCTAAGCAACATTAATATTATTACAAACTTCTTGAAAAAATCCCTCTGACCATATTTTCAAAGAAGCTCGATCCAATAATAGATTCTCTACATCAATTTTGGCCCTATCAAAATCTACGGTCTTAATCTTTTCACGAAGCATTTGTTTTAGGTATTCTTCCGTCAAAGATTCATCCAGCTCAAGATGACCTGTCTGTTTCATTCTACTTTCCAAATGTTTAATACTAACAGGCACTTTCATTCCAAGATACCAGACTAAATCATACCAGTCCCGTCCCTTTACCCTACTAGCCCACGACCTACATAATAAGGCATGCATCTTCCCTGCGAAAAGACAAGGTAGCGTATATGTGTTAACAGAAAAAGGTATTGGTTGAAAAAGATACTTAGCCTCAGTCTGGAAGTTCCCCGGAGGATTTTTATCAACTTCTAGCTTAATTTTTATTATTTTCTTTGAATGGATTTTTTCTCTTAAAGAGCTCACAGCATCAACAACTAACAAATTTTCCAACGTTCCAGCCTTAATAAATGCAGAATCAATATTAGATTCAATCTTCTTCTCTTTCTTTTCAACTGTTGTGTTAAAGCCAAAGCTTCTCAATTCTTCTTCAAGTGCAGCACAGTAATTTCCAAAAGAAAAATCTTCATCCTTTTTTAAAAGCGAGAAATCTAAATCTTCTGAAAATCTATTAAGTCCATATAATATTCTTAATGCAGAACCACCGTAGAAGGCGGATTTTTCAAAAAACTTCGATCGCCAAAGTCCAAGCAATGCTATTTCCTGAACAATTTCTTTTAAGGCATTTTCGTAGTCATTTATACTCTGACATTTATATTTACCCAACATCACCTTCAAACCCTCATTCATTTTAATTCCTCCAAAAATTTATAAAGAAGACTAACATTTCCTCCATAATACCTGGCTAGTACTTTTACCTTATTCATATCAAACCCCGCAAGAACAGTCTTTTCGATTCGTAAATTATCTAATAAATATTCTTCTATTTGACACACGTTGTTTATCTTATTCTGAAAATACAACATATCTGAAAGCGCCTTTTCTCTTGTCGCGATTAAAATTGAATGATATTTATCTATATCATGAACAGTTATTCCATATGGATAAATCGAAGAATTTATATATCTATAAGAAAAAGCACCTACTGGAGTATTGAAAAACTTTTTTCTTTTATTAGTAATACTTGTCACCGTTTCTACACGCTCTGGAATTAAATCATAATAATAGAGAGCATACTCAAGAGAAATATATGAAGGACCATATATTAAATTCGCCAAAACCTCGTTCGAATAAGGCTGTCTAGCCCATTCAGGGCCAAATACGTAAAGTCCTTTCTTAACACGAATAATTAAGCCTTTTTTCAGAAGATCATGTATTTTAACACGTGGATTTTTGTATTCATGAAGTAAATACTTAAGGAAATTGTAATCAAATTCTTCTGTCAAAATTGAATTTCTAATACTTAACATCACAATACGCCTCCAGTATGTTAGCATTCTACATACTTACTGGTTTCTTGTCAAGTGAATTTGGAGGGATGAAGATTAGACTTCTAACGTGGCAGGTACTCGGACAATAGAAATTAGTCAATCAACGACGAACAATGAACGACAAACTATTGATAAAAAAAGTGTTCCGATTTACCCTTCTGTATCTTTCATATGTTTGATTATTGGATACATATCTTTAAAGAACTCTGTCATTGCCTTCATGCTATCATCTACACTTGTTACAATATGTGTCGATAATCTTACCATAGCCCATTTAAATTTTTTACCATACATAACACGGTAAGCAGAATTATATAACACACCTTTGTAATGCTTGCTGAAATTATTATGATATATCGGATACCAGTACCAAATCAGCTCTCTCTGCACACCCTTATCTTTTGTTGGAATATGCGTCACTATAACATTAACAGGAACAGTTTCTCCTCCCAAATAAATATTATCGACTTTCATTTCTTCTATTATCCACCCCTGAGCTGGAAGACAATCTGTTGGCGGATGAAGCGAACTTTTTAGATCGCTTACAACCATAGTTATTTCAACGTCATTTCCCGCCTTATCCTGATACACTCTTCTGGATATATCGCTCTCCGGCAATCCTTTTATTTCTACTTCGGTTGGTCCGAGATCTTTTAACATCTTCCAGTTATGTATATCTCTTTTGTTGTAGTAAAATGCCGTATTAAAATTAGCGCCATCCTGACATTGCACAAATGGGGTCATATAAAGTACTGCATTTGCTATTATTAATACTGCTATAAACACATATAGTTTTTTATTCACTCACAACATCCTTCTTGATTTTTATTCCATCCAATATTTTTTTCTCAACGTAGAGCAAACCCAATGACATAATAAAAAGAAAATACCCTGAATAATCATGATATATTGATAGTGCTATATCCTTATTAAGGCTTTTAGCTACAAGTCCTATAGATACCACTCTCAATATATTTACAAATACCGCTATAGGGATTGCGGATAAACTTAAGACTATTCTCTTGATAATACTTTTCTCCGTTATATACGCAAATACGACTGCAAGGGCAAACAAAGAAACAAGAGAATTAATTCCGCTGCACGGTGCTGCAATATCAAAAGAGAAATAATCCAAATAAATACTTGTCCCCTTTTTCATAACATTAAAGCCAAGCATATCAAAAATTCCGACAGAAACAGAGGTAACAAAAAAACGTAGTGGGACACCAATAGTTTCTCTCATAAAACCAATAGGTATAACAAAAAAAGTATATGCAATAGGAAACCACAATAAAAGTAAATATCCAAAACCAAATAATAATACAATCGAGGACAGCATAAATAGGATAAATGAGACGTGATACATTTGCGACAGACCTGAACGTAATCCGGCAAAATAAATCAGTATACTAAAAATAACACCCGCAAGACCAATCCAATTCGGTTTAATAGCTACTGATTTTAGTTTATCAAAATTCATCCAAATAATGTAGGCCGAAACAAGAAAAATAAATGGGCCCAACGAATCTCGAGCAAAGCTAAAACCAATTGCGGATATATACTTAAAATCAAAATAAAATAAGATACCCGCCAACACAGCACTTATCGCTAATAATATTTTTGAATATAATGACATTCTTTGCTTTCTATTTCTTCAATGCGTTATAACAGCTTAAAATTTGTTCCACAATCATCTCTCTGAACTTTACCAAATCAGATTCTGTAAGTTCTTCCAACGCCCTAAGACAATCACAATTTATTTTTGAATCAATGTAGTTTAACACATTTTTACTCTCTTGTATTAATTTCTCGTTTTGCTTATAGATATCTAAATATTTTTGGGTTCCAATGCTTTTTAATTTTACTACTTTGTTATACGGAATGAGTTTATCGATATAGGACTCGAGTGTCGCAATATACTTCATATCGTTAATACCTTCTATTATTGCCTCCCACTGCAAAGTATCAATCGGCCCTTCTTTAGATGGATATGTAACAAGATGTGGCCGCCATTTCTTCCCACACCATTCCCAAGGTGTAAAATCATCATAAGGATCCTCCGTATTAAGCATTTGATAGCAGTATGGAAATATACCGTCAAGTTTTGATTTCCAAAGATAGAAACCTGACATGAAGCGGGCTGTTTTTGGCCTCTCTTTATTGATTTGCCAGTAATACAGCTCTTTCTTCTTATTCTTATTAATTGTCCCTTCATTTAATCCTTTTATATAGGCATCTATCTCGGGATCACAAAGTGAATAAATTGGAACATCTATCGAGTCCCATATCATATCTGCATATTTTTTCTTTATCGCAGTAGTAGTTACCCCCCCTTGCTCCTTAATTCTAAGAAACATATCTCTGCACTGTTCAGCTTTTTTTGGATTATTCGGCTCATCTAATCCATAATACATTAATGGAAGCAGTTTGTTTTTTTTAATGATTGCATTATTCGTTTTCACTACATCTCGCGGCCCACCCAAATATGGAATTCGTGAAGTAAATCCTACATCTTGGTACAGCATTAATATTTTAGTCAGATATTTCTTGCCGGAATAGATGCTTGCCCCCGTAAAGCCATGTGCCTTGATATTCTCTATTTGTTTTATAAAGTCTTTTTCATTTTCGTACTCTACTCCACTATTTGGATCAAGTTTTGCACGATAATAGATTAGAAAATCTTTTTTGGGATCCACAAGTTTAAACGGAAGAACATTTACTTTTAACTCAATAGATTTATTCTTTTTCCCTGATATAAATACATCAACAGCTCCCTTGTATTTCCCAGTCTTGGCATCATCAGGTATTTTTACAGTTATCCAAAATTGCTTTGAAGTTTCTTTTGAAATATCTGTCCTAATCTTACTAATCCCCCCGGCAGAAGGCCTTCTGCCTTTTAATATAACTGAATCGTCATACAGTAAAAGTTCTGGAACATCCACAGGCTCATCAACCCACATATTATCACCTGATTGCTTCCACACCTTAACAACCCTTACATCGATATTATCTCTTGATATAAGATCTTTTGAAGATTTAAGATCCGTCATACGTATTGATATATCTTTAAGAGATTTGTGTGCGTATATCGAAAATGTACTACAGGCATATTCCCCACGAACGGCATTAATGCTGCAGAAATCGATAGATTCATTTTCTGTGGGCTTATATTGATATGTGACTTTTTTGAAAGGAGTTATCGAATATACTGTTGCTTCTTCATAATTATCGGTATCAACCTTACATCCAGCTATTAAGAATATGACGGTTGTTACTAATAATGGTCGAATGCATTTAATAAAAGAAAATGAATTTTTATGCAGCATTATTGAACACCTATGCAGGAACATTATGGTGATGTTGAAGAGGTAAATTCGGGTACTATCTCATGCAATATTTCAATACATTCGCGAACGTTTCTCTCTTGCGACGCATTCTCAAGCTTTTTTATACATTCATCTATTCTTTCAATGTTAAGAAACCCTTTCTTAACATGAAATATTTTTGCATTTTGTGTTTTTTCTGCTTCTTCATATTTATACCATAATTCCTCTTTGAGCTTCTCTCCTGGGCGCAAGCCAATGTACTCAATCTCTATATCATGACTACCTGACAGCTCTATCACATTTCTTGCCAGTTCAAGTATCTTTACAGGTCTTCCCATATCCAGAATAAATAAATCCCCATTTTTCCCGATAGCAGAAGCCTCTAGTGTTAACTGTACTGCCTCAGATATGGTCATGAAAAACCTTTCTATGTCAGGATGAGTTACTTTTACGGGACCTCCATTTTTTATTTGTTCTTCGAATAATGGGATCACGCTTCCATTACTACCTAAGACGTTACCAAAACGAACAGCAATGTAAGAAGTTTTAGATTTACACCCCATATGCTTTATCAAAAGCTCGCATACTCGTTTTGTAACACCCATAATATTGACAGGACCTACCGCTTTATCTGTAGAGATTAAAACACATTTCTTCACTCCACACTTATCTGCAATCTCTATGACATTTTTTGTACCGAAGATATTATTCTGTACCGCTTCAATAGGATCTTTCTCCATCATGGGTACATGCTTATACGCAGCAGCATGATAAATGATCTTAGGATTTGTCTGTGTTATCACTTCTTTCAATTTAACCTTATTCTGCACATTTCCCACTCTTGAAACATATTTTATATAGGGAAAATATTCTGCCATTTTAAGCTCTGTTAGAAACAGATTGTTTTCATTATTATCGTAGAGAACAACAGTCGAAGGATTAAACTTCGCTATTTGCATGGCAAGCTCGCTACCGATAGAGCCGGCCGCACCAGTTATCATCACATTATTGCCTTTTATATATTTTGATATCGTCTCTAGATTAATAGATACAGCCTCTCTAAACAACATATCTTCAGGATTGACCTTATGTATTTGACTGTATAATTTGCGTTGTATGATATCAGTCATCGAAGGCAGTGTCATCGTTGTAATGCTGTTTGCAACACAAATATCTGAAATTTGTTTAATTGTTGCTTTATCTGCGGTCGGTAAAGCAATGATCACTTCTAAAATTGAGTTATCCACTATGAGGGCGTTAAGACCAGACAACATGCCAAGAATAGGGCAACCCATTATATTAAGTTTCTGTTTATGTGGATCATCGTCAACAAAACCTACCACTTCATACTCCATTTTTTGATTATTGCGAATTTCTTTTAAAAGCATTACGCCTGCATCCCCAGCACCCACAATAATTGTGTTCTTTTTCTTGGATTTCACAGTCATAAAGCGCCATTCCCTAAAAAACCGCACGGCAACACGCATTCCACCAATAAGCATAATTGATATCATCCAGTCCAATATGAACACAGTCTTAAAAATAATGACATTATGCCTAAAATAGAATAAAAGGAATAATACGAGCGCAGAAATAGTTGAAGCTATGGTAAGTTTAAACAAGTCATATATTGTTGTATAACGCCAAAGCCCTAGATGCATTCCCAACATATAAAAAACTATCAATTTCACAATAACAAAAGTTATTGATGTTTTGATAATCAATAGTGTCATTTGTGTCGGAATTCTAAACTCAAAGAAAATCAATAAAGCGCATACAAATGATACTATCATCAAAAATGAATATGCCAAGAATACAAAAATCTGTCTATTCTTCTGCATCATGTTATAGAGCCGATTAAAATATCTCATTTATAATTATTCTCCAATAGTACGTTTTGCTTCTAATTCCTTTATTATCACCCAATAGCTTAACAAGGACAATATTACAAAAGATAGTAATGTTACAACAATCTGTGTTTTATACCCAGATAATAAATACACAATCGATAGGATTCCTAAAACAATCGATATAGCACACATAAACAAAGTCACGTGTTTATGTGTATACCCGCAAGAAATGGCTCTTTGATAGAAATGCGTCCTGTGAGCCTTATACCATTTCTCTCTCTTTATTATTCTAATAAAAAGCGTAATGGCCGTATCATATATAAAAGCCCCCATTACTATAGTTATGGGAAACAATAATATCGGCTGCATTACAGCAATAACCGCTATATAAAAACCTATTACCGTACTACCCACATCACCCATGAATATTTTTGCATTTGGGAAATTAAACCATAAAAATCCTATAATTGCAGAAGATAAAACTATACCCATTATAATAATACTAGGCTCTTTAATTATATGCCCCATAATAGCTATAAAAACACCTGTAATAACACCCTGCAAGCCAGCAAGGCCATTTATGCCATCCATAAAATTATAGGAATTAATGAATCCTACTATCCATAGGATATATATTCCCACGGCAACTATACCTAGTGATACTTTAATACCATAAATAACCATGTACTCAGGACGACCGACAATGAATATGATGCTTAGAGCTAAAAAAAACTGACAAACAATCTTCACCGTTTCTGACAAGGTATGCTTATCGTCCAAAAAACCTATAAATGCTAAAATAATGATAGAGACAATATATCCATAGAGTTGAAACACTGATATGATCAGAATTCCAGCATAGAATGATAACGTTAACCCGCAAACTAAAGCGCAGACTATACCTATACCCCCACCTCTTGGAACCGGATTTTCGTGAGAGCTTCTTTCATTGGGTATATCTATTAACTTTAACCGCTCAGCATATTTGATGACTTTGTTAACTATGTTGTAAGAAATCAACATTGTTAGGGGAATTATGAATAATATTTTTAAAATAGTTATGGGATTCATTTCAGATTACCAGTTCTAGATAATACCTTCTTCACGCATCCACCGTACTTCTTCCCTAATACCATCTCTCAAAGTATAAGGTGGCTTATACCCTAAATCGTTTTTGATCTTCTCAGAGGAAAATGTTAATGAAGATGATAATTTCAGGACACGATCACTATCTATAGGAACCTTATTACCAAGAAATATTTTTGCAACATCTCCACACCACCCCAGCACTTTAACTACAAAGAGTGGCACATGCAGAGGTCTCCATTTGATTCCTAATTCCTCGCATATTGTATTTACAAGATAAACAATTGTGTAGTCATCTTGATCCTTAACGCAAAACACTTGTCCTCCGGCACCGCACTTCTCTTCAAGAGCTAACCATACTGCATCAACAATATTTTGTGAGTAGATCATGCTTCTTTTTGCTAAGCCCTTCCCGAAATAAAAAAATCTTTTTTTACTTATTGCTTTTATCAATCGTTTTACATTGCCTTTATCGTACGGTCCATACACAACTGGCAACCTAAAAACCACAGCATCATAACTGCCCTTTTTCGCTTCCTTCAAGAGCACTTCTTCTGCTCTCAACTTTGAAATTCCATATGCGTCTTTAGGCATACAAGGCGTGTTCTCATCATCTTCTTTGTTCTCTGACTTTCCGTAAACCATTATAGTAGATAAATATATAATTTTCTTAACTTTTTGCATCTTTGCAACATTTGATAATAATATTGTCCCTTCGTAGTTTACCTGAAAATAATCAGCTTCTTTTCCGGAAGGATCGTGCGCCTTCCCAGCAATATGTAATACTGTATCTACTTCTGACAAAAAACACAAAAGAGCCTCTTCATTAGTTATATCCCCATAATAAATATTTACTTTTTTGATAACCTCTTTACTTAGCCTGCTAGAACTTCGCACCAACACGTTGACATCTCTTTTGTCCTCCAATAACTTGGCCAATATTTGACTTCCAATATTACCCGTAGAACCTGTTATTCCGATTTTCATAATTATCCCAGCTTAGCAGCATTTTGTGTGGACAATACACTATTGAACTTACGAATAAGATCGACAGTCATCATTGTAGATGTTTATAGACACCATAGATATTGTTTTACTCTATTTCTGCCATACAAACCGATTGACATAATCTGTATAGCTCATAATTGTGCGCAATACTTTCTTCGAAACATTCTCAACATCGTAATCTTCAACTATTCTCAGTCGCTTATCCGTTCGAGAATACTGCGACACAACGATATCAATAGATTCTATGACACGCGCAGCCTTGAGCCCACACATTATCAAAACACCTTCATCCATACCCTCCGGACGTTCATGTGAATAACGAATTGTTACCGCAGGAAAATTTAAAATCGATGATTCTTCCGTAATAGTGCCGCTATCGGATATCACACAATATGCATGCATTTGCAATTTTACATAATCAAATAAACCTAAAGGGTTCAAGAATCTGACACGCTTATCAATTTTCCTATTTTTATTCCCTTCGAGGTGACGCCTAATACGAGGATGTGTAGTCACAATAATTGGTTTACTGTATTTTCTAGCAATGTCGTTAAGCGTGTCTAGTAAATCATTGAAATTCTCTTCATTTTCGACATTTTCCTCTCGATGTGAACTAAAAACAAAGTAATCATTTTCCTTTATCTTAAGTCGTGACATCACATCTGATGCGTTTATAGAAGGCATGTAATACATTAAGATCTCTTTCATAGGAGAACCTGTTTTGATGATCATTTGTGACTTAATCCCCTCTGAAATCAAATATCGCCTCGCATGCTCTGTGTATGGAAGATTAATATCGCTTATATGATCAATGATTCTGCGATTTATTTCTTCAGGAACTTTTTCATCAAATGAGCGATTACCCGCTTCCATATGAAAAATAGGTATTTTCTTACGTTTTGCTGAGATCGTACACAAACAACTGTTCGTGTCTCCAAGAATCAGTAGAGCATCAGGCTTCTCTTTTTCAAATATCTCATCAGATTTCGAAATAACATTTCCTATTGTTTCTGCTGCATTTTCACCGGCTGTATTTAGAAAATAATCTGGTTTCTTTATTTCAAGCTCCTTAAAAAAAATTTCATTTAACTCATAATCATAATTCTGCCCGGTATGCACTAAAATATGATTTGTGTACGTATCAAGCTCATGAAGGACCCTCGACAACTTAATAATTTCTGGCCTTGTACCCACAACGGTCATTATTTTTATAGCCATATATCTCCTCAATATACGTTTTATATCCAGATTAACGTAACAACTCTTCCCCTTTAGTTAAATCAAAGTCTTCAATAAAAAGCTTATGATTCTTCAAAAGAGTGTGTGTTTGATTATAATCCATAACTGAATCTTCCGAGCTAAACTCCTTTGTTAACACAAAAGGCTTTTTTTCTCCTTTTGTTCTTAATTCTGGGAGCATAGGACGTATAACATAATAGTCTCCGCGTTTTGTACAGTGATGGATCTCTTCCTCGGATATCAAGATTTCATGCATTTTTTCACCTGGTCTCACATCAGTTACTTTAATATCAATACTTCTCTCGCCTATGAGTGCTTTTGCAACATTTAATATTGTTGCTGAAAGAGCTATCGGAATATATGTCTCCCCTCTCAATGCATCTCTTATGGCGAAAAATACAGTATCTACGGCTTCATTCAAAGTAATCAGAAAACGTGTCATATTGTTATCTGTAATGGTAACGGGGCCACCTTTTTTTATCTGATGATGGAAAAGAGGTATCACAGAACCACGAGAAGCCAACACATTACCATATCGCACACAGATAAAGCGAGTGTGTGGATTTAAAATATTAGCTGAAATAATTACTCTCTCTTGTATAGATTTGGTCATACCCATAACATTAACTGGTTTACAAGCTTTGTCTGTACTAATCGATATAACAGTATCTACCTTATAATTGTTTTCATTTATGGCTCTAACAATATTGATAGCTCCCATACAATTAGTAAGTACAGCCTGCTCTGGAAAATATTCACATGATGGCACTTGTTTTAAAGCCGCAGCATTAACAACAATATCCACATCTTTTACCGCAGAACATACATCAGAGTAACTACGAACATCACCAATTCTAAATTCTAAGATGTTTTTAAAATTATTATAAATTACTTCATCTGTAGCTACGAGCTTATGTAAATAGCTCATTCTCATTTCATGTTGTTTTGCTTCATCTCTTGAAAAAACTATTATTTTTTTGGGGGAACCCAGTTTTCCGGTTAATACTCTCTGTATAAACGTCTTTCCCATAGACCCTGTGCCGCCAGTTACTAGTACTTTCTTATTGCTAAATATCATCTCAAACCTCATTTTTAGTGTTTATTTCATTAATCATTTTATCCCAAGAGGGAGGATTATACCCTTTGAGTCTTCTGAAACGATTTGAATTAAGACTCCTATCACAACAAAATTCATCATCAGTAACTATCTCAGTATCTAAGTTCATTTTATCCTTAATGAGCAATAAAAGATCATACTTACTTATTGGCTCACTAGAAATATGGTGCATTCCCGATATATCAGTATATTCCACAAGAATTCGTTCTATTATACGACTCATTTCAGTAGTTGTAAAACCAGAAAAAATAGCTTTTTTATATCCTTTTACCTGTTCCTTTTGCGACAGGAACCATTCTAATAATCCTTTTTTTCGAGAAAGCTCTCTACCAATAATAGATGTTCTTATGGTAACACAATGCAGGTCGATGACTTCACCGAGCAACTTACTCCTCCCATACAAATCATCACTATCCGGAAAATCATCCTCAGTATAATTTCCTTTCTTTCCAGAAAAAACACAATCTGTGCTCATATGAATCATACGAGAACCATATTTCTTGCACAATAATGATAATTGATGAGGAAACAGCGAGTTTATTTGAATACTCGGGACATTTTCTGTAGCCGCCTCTCTCTGCTTTACAATTCCAATCGCATTAACAACAGCTTCAGGTTTAAATTCAGATAGAACATGCTCGACCTGGTCGATATCACAAATATCTACATTATAGAATGTGTTTCTATCATCATATATCCCATATTTTTTATACTCCATAGTATTGAGTCTTAGAGTTACCGATACATCGTGAGATTTTCTTAAATGTAAAAAGAGTTGATGGCCTAGCATCCCATCTCCCCCTACAATCAATATTTTCATATTATTTTATCCTTATTAAAATCTCTTATCATCTGATTTAAGCGTTCTAAAAGCATTTCTCTTTCGAATTCTTTTTTGAAGAAAGCTCTTCCTCTACAGCCCATCTTCTTCATATCATCTACAGGCATTCCATAAAAACGTAGTGCAATATCAGCAAGTGCTTCAGGATTTTCAGTCGGACAAGTTATTCCTGCTTGCGCTTCATTCACTATTCGAGCTCCTTCACCATCAAGTGACCCAATAATCGGTTTTCCGCACGCAAGATATGATTGTACCCTAGACGGTATAGTTAATGCAAATATTGGATCCTTTTTTAGAGATACTAGCATTACATCTGCCAAAGAAAAGAAATAAGGCATGGTGTTCTTAGGGTGCCTTCCTATTAAGTGAACTACATCACTTAATCCTCTATTTTCAACCTCATTCTCTACCCAAGATTTCATTCTTCCATCACCGATGATAATCCAGTGAATTTTATCGTTTTTTGTTTTTACGATTTCAGCAGCTTTTATTAAAGTCTCAAAACTTTGTGCCTTCCCGATATTCCCTGCTGTCATTATTTTAAATCCATCCGGCGATACTAAATCAAGACTACTTTCATGCTGTTTTATTTCCCTTGTAAAATAATCCTCTACACTATTAGGATAATATTCAATCTTATCTTTTGCTCCCCCCCATTTTATTATTGATTCTGTAAAAGCCTTTGACTGTATAAGTATTTTATCACAATTTGAGTAAATATATCTCACTAAATGCCCAATAAAATTAATTATTCTTGATGATTTTACAGTATCCGTTGCCGATACACTTTCTGGCCAAAGATCCTGTACCCAAAAAAAGATTGGTATTTTTCTGATTTTTTTAAGCACAATAGCGGGAATACCTATAAATATAGGTGATGGTTCAAAAACTAATTGCGCATCATACTGTTCTTTGCATATTATTGGGGCTATCAATGTAGATACAAGTGTGAAGAAGACATAATTTATAACTAGACGTATTTTACCACTCTTCCCTCTGGGAATTAATGGAACTCTAATTATTTTTATCCCTTTATAAAATTCTCTGCTTTTCTTAAAAAAACCGTACCCTTCATAAAAAGAACCTTGAGGATAGTTCGGCTTTCCAGTAAAAACCGTAACTTTACAGCCCTTTTCAATTAACCCAACAGCAATGTCATTAATTAAAAAACTTTCTGGCCAAAAATATTGAGTAAGTATAAGTATATTCATCATCTACACATAAGCAATCGTTATGATCGTGCACTGCATTAAAAACTATACCAGTTCTTCATACATATCTATATATTTAGAAACAATTGAATCCCAGGAATAATTATCAATAACATATTTTTGTAATTTTTTCCCCATCAGTGGCAGCGTATTTATATTCTTTAGCATTTCGCGCAATCCACCACCAATACTTTCAACAGTAGCACTAACAACCTTTCCCCCACCAATATTCTCAATTTCCGAAAAACCACATTCTTCTGTAATAAGTACTGGAGTCTCGGATGCTCCTGCCTCAAGTGAAACAATTGACATTACATCTGATCTTGATGGGATCACCACTAAGTCAGCGGCATTATATGCCATTGACTTAACATCATCAGCAATATGCCCAATAAATACAACTCTATCTTTAAGCCCACTACTATTTACAAATTCATATAATTCATTATACATACCGTCATCCGGACCAGCAATAACAAGTTTAATATTAGGAAATTCATCTTTAATTTTCAGAAAAGCCTTTAATAATAAATCCGGTCCTTTTATAGAATTCAAACGACCTACAAATAATATAAAAGGATATTCACCAATTTGATACTTTTCTCTAAAACGCTCATCATCCTTACCTAAGAATAATGTTGGATCTATTCCATTAGGAATAATTGTTATTTTTTCCTCATCAATCCCCGCGTCCACAAATAAATCTTTCTCTTTTTGTGTTGTAGCAATAGACACACTCGCATTCCTAATTATTTTATTCCCAATAAATACATTATATAAATGCTTTAAAAGTTTTGACCGTCCATACACTATAAAAGCACCTGCCGGACAAAACACGTAATGTTTTTTCATGCGTCTTGCATAAAAATATACTAGAGCATTAATAAATGTCCAATGCCCCATAAGATGTATTACATCAACTTTTTTTATTAGTCTTTTTATTTTTTTAGGATAAAATAATGGAAAATACAATCTTTTAACAAGACACGGCAATGCAATTACTTCCACATCTTTTAATTTGCTAATATGCTCTGGATTCAATCCGATATCAAGAATTAGAACACTGCATGCTATTCCACTATTGCTGAATGCCTTACACATATGAAAATTTCGATCTGCCATTCCTCCGCCATTAACCAGATCAAGAGTTGTATTTACGTTTAATATTCTCATAAATCAACGCTCCCTCTCTACCGACACCATACATATACCATTTCGCAAATCGATCAATTCCGTCCCTAAAATATACAGGCTCTACGAAACCCGTATTTTTTATTACACATAGATATATAAATTATTTGATTATAATTTGCCATTATCCATTGACATCTTCAATAAATTGTATTTTGCCGTATAATGGGTCTGAGGATTATCAAATGAGTGAAATGGGGCACACAACATACAGGAAGGATAATGTCGTATTTCTCGTAATTTTTGCATTTTCTCTCCAAACCACACTGACTCAAAAGTATCATTATACACATTTCCCATGACAACATCTGCAAGATAGCAGCAGCATGTCATATCCCCATTTACCTGGACAAAACACCAGTCATACGGGTACATACAATTGTTTATAGTAAGACCTAAATCTTCACCAAATCTACGATAAAATACCTCTATTTTGTGTTTGCTTGCTACTTTATCAACACTTCTTAATGTTTCGTTATATTCGTTTTTAATATTTAGTAACGTATTTTTTTCTGATTCCATATTATTGCACATATATTGACCAAAACTAACCTGGCTAACTTTTAAAGATTTAGCTAATTCAACAAAAGCTGGCATCTCTTTATAATTTCTAACATGAACAACAAAATGCAATTTGGTTGATTTAATATCTTCTTCTGAAAGATTCGATAATAAGCTTTTAACATTATTGATAGTTTTATGAAAGTCTCCCCCGCTCATTTCTCTATTATAAGTGTCTTCTTCTGCAGCATTTAATGAAATTACTAATCTTTGCACTCTCCCTTTTAATAAATCAGAATATTTATTGGCTAAAGTGCCATTTAGAGTCTGAGATATTAACTTCTTTTTATTATTATTTTTAAATATATACTTGAGAACATCAGGGTATTCAGGGTATAAAATAGCTTCGCCCCATCCAGTTAAATCAATCATTTTTGCATGTTTAATAGGGTTTATGAGTTTTTCCAAGTTTTCATAATTCATATCTGAGGCTTTATAATTATTACGATCACAAATACTGCATCGTAAATTACACCGCGTTGTTAGGGAAATTGCAAGATATTTTGGGTATTCTGATATTCGTTTTTTATAATAAAAAGGAAGCGTATTTAACAACGCACACTTCTTCCTATTAATTTTATTATATATCCTAAAAAATCTTTCCTTAGATTGACGAGATAAATAATTATTAACAATTCTTCTCCCGAGAAATTCAATCATATGCATACCTCATCTGTACTAATATATTTATTATTGTTATTCAAAGTCTTAGCTAACCCTTTTTTACGAACTCTATTAGCTAATAATATCATAATGGCAATATTTAATAAATAATATGGTTTAATCCAATCACCATAGCCCAATGCTTGTATTGTTGAAGCAATAAACGCCGCGGCAACTCCTCTATATATATGATTCCCTGACTGAAGCAGTAATAACGCATTTTTGTATATTAAGTTATAATAAATTATAATGAGTATTAATATGGCAGGAAACCCACCTGCCACTGCCCAAAATAGAAAAGCATTACAACTTCCCATCATTTTTTCGTTATAAACAAATCCTACTCCAAACGGATGACGCAATATTGTCTCCATTACAAATTTCGAACCAGCAGCTTTACGATCCAACCCACCAGTTCCCCCATGTTTATCCCTCACAAACGTTTTTTCTATTCTAGTACTATGCCCTCTTAAAACATCAAACATATTTTGTGATCTCTTCATTATATAACTAATCATAACAAAAAATATCAACAATCCAATAATAGATATAAATATTTGCGTCACCATGTTCCTTTTAAGATTTTTCTTGTATCTAAACAATAACAGAACGACAATCCCTCCTATAAACGCAAAATATCCGGCAAACGAAAACGTCATAATAAAAGCAATAATACACACAATACATATCAACAAATACATTTTCTTCTTTTCCATTAAAAAAACGCCTAATGATACAAATAGGGGATACATTAAGAATCCGGCAAAAACGGAAGGCTCTAAAAACCAACTTTGGACACGCAATATATTGCCATCCGCACCACCTAAAATTGCGTTTGCATAACCTAATATTCCATAACTTCTTTCAACAGTATTAAAATAACGTTCTAAATTAATGTAAGTAGGAGTCACCGAAAAATCATAATATATTATTAAAAAAAGTATTATTGATTGCACTGAAAATACAAAACCAAAATAAATAACAAATTTAATAACACTGTCAGGTAAGTTATTGAATTTTGAAAATTTTATTAACACCAAAGGCAATATAAGAAACATATAAAACAACTTACTTGTCGTTAATAAAGACATGACAAAACTTCCTTGAAATAAAGGATAAATCAATGTGCATGCAAATAATAAACAATAAAAAACCATAATTGACTTTTCTAACCTGGATGAAAATCCAGAATTTTGAAAAACCAGAAACAAACACGGAACAACCATTATTTTAATAACTCTATCTATGAGCAACGAATGAATTAAAAAAGCAGAATACTGAAAGATGTAAAAACTCAGGATCACAATTAAGATAAAATATATAAATTTTTTATTAGATTGCATATACATATTCCTATTCCTAAAAATATAAATAAACTTCCACTGGCTCACACCCACAGCATTACGAAGGCACATTGAATCCTATTTTGCCTTGCTATTCTATTCATATTTTCTATTAAAAGCATCTTTAAAACAACCGTAGATATTCAAAACGTTATAACTTCAAAATAATCACCCAGAGTACTAGTCATACCTACTATATCTCTCAAATATCTATAATGCTGCCATAGTGTTTTTTTATACCGAAGAAAGGATATATTTTTCTCACAACAAGAAGACAGAAATCAATTGATAATTTTAGATATTTAATTAACAACAAACCTGCATCTATCTGGTGTCGTCTTTTTCTAATAACTTCTAATAGTTTTAAATTTCCTTGTTTTGTAACTGCCGAGAGACTATCTTTATGAAGTCGATAAACACACAATGGTTCATCTATATAAGAAATATTTTTCCTAAAGGCTATTCTCAACCAAAGATCGAAATCTTCAACAGTTAGTAAACGTTTATCTTCATCAAAATAATAATTCAGATCTTTTCCTCTGTTTCTTAACATTACAGTTAAGCATCCTATATAATTATTCGAAATAAAAAGGCTTTTGAAAATATTTCCTGATTTTAGACTTTTCTTTTTTGGAATAATTTTAATAATAGTCTTATCCTTCATTACAAAAAATCTTGAATACAATAAAAACACATCTGGATTATCACCCATAAAAACAACTTGCTTTTCAAGTTTGCAATCTAACCAATAATCATCAGCATCTAAAAAAGAAATATATTTGCCGTTTGAATTATAAATTCCAATATTTCTAGGTCTTGCAGGACCGCCAGAGTTATATTTAGACGTAATTAATCTTATTCTCTTATCCTTATCAATATATTTTCTCACAATATCCCTGCTATTATCAGTCGAACAATTATCTACAATTATCATTTCCCAATTGCTATATGTCTGTCTTTGCACAGATTCTATAGCTTCACCTATAAATGATTCTGCATTAAATAACGGGGTTATTATTGATACTAAAGGAATCTCTTTATTCAACATTTTTCTCCAACAAGCTAAATATTTCATTCACTTCATTATATAAATTATCATGGATGTTAAATTTAATCACTGACTTAAGCTTTTTATTGCTTACAAATACATTCGCATCATAAACAGTTCTATCGTCCTTATTTACATATATCCTTACTTTTTTATTATATCTTTTTTCATAAACTTTTTTAACAATTTCTGCTATGTCATTCATTATTAATGTTTTTTCTGAACTTACAAGAAAACTATCATTAATTGTGTTTTTTGCCTTTAGTAACTTATGCACTATACTACAAACATCCCCGATCCATATAAAGTCCCTTCTTACTGTTCCATTTGAATTTAAAACTATTTCCCCTTGCTCATACGCCATTTTTGCTAAATCATTTAAAACAAGATACCATTTTGTTGAATTAATATGCTTCGGAGCACCATAACAGTTTGTTAACCTCACAGTCGTATATGGAAATTTATATAAATTATAAAATTGTTTAAGATAATATTCAGCAAAAAGATGCGTACTTGCATAATCACTATATGGATTAAACTTCATGTTTTCGTTTATTATACCATTGTACTTACCATACACATGAAATGTACTAAAATATATAAATCTATTTAATTTATTGCATTCATTAAGTGCCTCTATAATATTTCTCGTCCCTAATGCATTTACTAATAATGCTTTTTTATCATAATTTTTAATGAATTGATCATTAATACTGGCAGTATGCAAGCAATAATCATATTTGTCTTTCAGTTCAGACTTTAATTGTTTTAGATTCGTTATGTCTGCTTCTATAATTTTACATGGAATTTTTATAGGATTATTCTTTATTCTTTTTGATAAAATACATATTTCGTATTTTTTCTTATAAAAATAATCTGCAAGCCATAACCCTAAATAACCAAAACCACCTGTTATTAATATTCTCATTATAAATCCCAATCATAACATATTTCATTTATTTCTTTCTTCAGGCATTCATTAGGATCGTGCTGAATACTTGCAACATTTAAAACAATGTTCTGCCCATTACCAATACCCTTAAAACCCATCCAAATATGGGGAGGAAGAGTTAATCTCTGATAATTATGAAGAGATAAATTAACCTCATAAAACAAACCCTTAGACACACTGTCTACTCTGTCATCATACATGACAAATTTCACCTCACCACATGGCACTATGAGATTTAGTGTCATTGCAGTATGTTTTTTCCACGCTTTTACTTCATTATAAATTATTGTTGAAAAATAGGCCTCCCCAAAACCATTATATCCAGAATCATTTTTTTTCATTCCATGCAAAATATTCCCTTTTGGATTAGATATAATACTTAAAGGGGCAAGCTTAACATCTTTCATTTCGTCCATGACAACCCTTTCTTACAAGCTAATTCTTCATAGCATTTTATCTGATTCATAGTAAATTGATACATATCATCTTTATTATATAATTTATGATACCATACACTTGTATACTCTACAGTTTGCTCATAATTCAATGTTGGCAACCATGATAATAACTGGAATGCTTTATCACAATTAAGTTTCAACAAATGCGCTTCAGAAAAATCTGCATTGGAATTGATTCTGTAGGCTTTACTATTATCATTATATCCCCAATAAACACCCAAATCACCTATAAGTTTACTAACCGTGTGATTTTGATCTGCATGTGGTCCAAAATTAAAACTTTCACCGTTCAAATTTTTTTCGTTAAAAAGAATTCCTGCTAAAGCAAGATATCCACTTAATGGTTCTAACACATGTTGCCATGGTCTCGTAGCATTAGGTTTTCTTATTTCTACTTGATTCTTGATACTCCAAGCACGCATACAATCTGGAACAATTCTATCAGAAGCCCAATCACCACCCCCAATTACATTTCCAGCACGTACAGTTGCTAATTTTATATTAGACTTCATGAAAAAGGAATGATAGTAAGACTTGCATATTAACTCCGCAGCACCTTTTGACCCACTATAAACATCCTTACCACCCAATCTATCTATTTCTCTATACCCCCACAACCATTCCACATTATCATAACACTTATCACTTGTTATTATAATTGCTACACACGCATGATTGCATTCTCTTAATCCTTCTAAAATATGTGCTGTCCCAAGAACATTGGTTGAAATAGTCTCTATAGGATTCTTATATGATTCTGATACTATTGGCTGAGCTGCCATATGAAATATAAAATCAGGCTTAATATCCCTAATGATCTCGATAGTTTTCTCTTTATTTCTAACATCTACCTCATAATACTCCAAATTTTCACTTAAATTCAAACATTCAAACATTGAAGGGTTAGTAGGTATATCCTTAGAAAGCCCGTATACCTTTGCACCTAGCTTCAAAAGCCACAATGATAACCAACTACCTTTAAACCCAGTATTACCTGTAATTAATATCTTTTTATTGCAAAATACATTTGTAAACATGTTATTCACCATATTTTCCATTTAGGATTATCTGCCCACATCTCCTCTAACTGGTTTTTATCTCTTTGAGTGTCCATACACTTCCAAAATGTTTTATGTTTATATGCATACATTTCATTATCTAACGCTAATTTCTCAAAAGGCTCTTTCTCAAGAACAACATATGGATCACTACCAAGATAGTTGAATATTTCCGGTTCAAAAACAAAATATCCTGCATTGACCCATGCCCCATCCCCCATAGGTTTTTCATTAAATTTTTCCACTATACCATCTTTGTTGCATTGAATCATCCCAAACCTACCCTCAGGTTGAACTGAAGTAATCGTTGCAATTTTACCCTTCTCCCTATGGAACTCAACAAGTTTGGCTATATCAATATCAGACACTCCATCTCCATATGTTAACATAAAGGTTCCATCAATATATTTTTGAATATATTTTAATCTTCCGCCAGTCATTGTGTCATATCCTGTATCAATCAAAGTAACTTTCCAGTCTTCCGACGTATTATTTAGTATATTCATTTTATTATTTTTTAAGTCAATTTCAACATCACTTTGATGAAGAAAATAATTTGAAAAATATTCTTTAATCAAATACCCCTTATACCCTAAACATATAACAAAATCATTAAAACCATAGTGAGAATACATTTTCATAATATGCCATAATATTGGTCTATTTCCTATCTCCAGCATTGGCTTAGGTTTAATAGCTGTCTCTTCACTTAATCTAGTCCCTAACCCACCAGCTAATATTACCACCTTCATAATTTCCTCCTAATTTGTTTCACAATTCAAATACTGAACAGAATGTCTATAACTCTTTTAGCTACTATTGCTAATTCACATACATATTAATTATTTTTACTGAAATAAATATTAATACTCTATTTATTATCTGCTATTATTTTAACAACATCTTTCATTATACGCTCTGATGACAATCCATCTGCTTTATAAAAGCATTTTCTCAACACAAATTGACGTACTTCATCGCTGGGGATATATTTTGAAGGATTATAAATAAAATCCTGCATTGCATTCCTCAAATCTTGAATACTAGAAAACTTTGGAATTACTGATATATCCCTAAATACTGATGCATCACATCCGCATGTAATCCACTGCATCACTGGAATACATCTAAGCAATGCCTCTTGGGCAACTGCTGAATATGAAAACACAATTAAATCGGCGCATTCCAAATTTTCATCTAGGCTGCCATTTGTTATGCATATTCTATCTTTATAGTTAAAATATTCTGGATGATCCTCAATTCTTGAAAAGGGATGATTCCTCAAATATAGTTTTATGTTCTGAATATTTTTTGTAGCTTCACATACAGCTCCAATCATTTCTATTTCACTATTTTTATCTAACGATGGAACTAACAATATGTTAGTGGTCTCTTTATGTTTTGTTGTTTTTATTAATCTCTCATTAACAATGTGTTCATATCTTGATGATCCTGTTAGCATTACTCTATCTTGAGGAAATCCACTCTCTATAATTATATCTCTACCTAACTCTCCCATAACGAACCAATAATCAGGAGTATACATCTTACATCCGTCAGGTTCCCCCTCATACTCCGTTCTTTTATCAATCACATTAAAAGTCGTTTCACGACTATAACTCCCATGCTGTATAGAACAATTGATAATATTCTCACCTGAAGTATTTGCGGCACAATAAAGAGCTCTAGAATGCACAAATAGTTCTAAGAAACTTATTGTTACTTTAGGTTTATATTTTATCAAGCACCTCTTTCCTGCAATGTACACCAAATAATGGTGAGGAATGCCGGAATTTACAAAACCGTACTTTAGTGGGTAGTCAAAAAGAGAATAATAATTTAAATCATTTCTAATAAACTTTTTTCTAAATGATTCGCATTTTAAATATTTGACATATGTAAAAAATGGTCTTAAATCAAATATTGCTCTTGCTAAATCAAGAACACCAAGAAAGCTCTGCATTATAATTAGATTATTGTAATGAGCAATTGGTGCAACTATATCTTTTAATTTATCTTTTCGCCGTGTATGTTCAACAAATGGATCAAACCATAAAAACCATCCAATATTAATGTTCTTTGCGCTTAACTTATCTGGAAGAGATTTAAAATAACGATCAACTAGTCCATTACAAATCTCATCGTACTTTATACTCCAATCCCAAAACCCATAAAAAATAGCATCAAACCTGCTCTCCGCAATTTGTAATCCTTTAATAATTCTCCATTTGTGCAAATACTTATAACAGTATTTAACTCGACTCAGAAATCCTCTTATGTATAGATATTTATTTTTGTATTTTTTTCTCCCATTAATATGAATAATATTATACTTATTTTTTAATACATTAATTACTTCATTAAATCCTCCACAAATAAATATTTGATCTGGGGTTATACTCTTAATCATTTCCTCAATCACTAATATTTGAATAATATAATTGTAGGTGGGATCACTTTCGAAATTTTTAAAAGACACATTATGAAGCCACCAAAAAGATATTTCTCCTCTCATTTTAAGTGTTTCACGCAATGTAGTTCCATTATTTTTGTCTCTTCTTGCGATTCCAATACCAGCAACAATATCTTTATAAATATTAATGGCCCTCTCTTTTACGTGTTGAGATAACTCTCTGAAAGAATAAACACTCACAGAAGAGTCTGCCCTCAATTCCTCCTCTTCCTTTATTTTAAGGAAACTAAGAATTACTTTGGCTTGTATATGCTTGGGAGGTTTTTCCCAACAGACATAAAGTGTTTTCGCTGCATTTCTTAATACGTTCATATTTCCTAAGGTAGATTTATTTGTATTACTGTTTATTTTCTACATGATTAATAGCCAACTCAAGTGAATTTAAATCTTTTATCGCTAAACAGTTATATTCATGTGGCTTCACACCAACATAAACAAAATTTACATTTACCTTCTTTGCTGCATTATAATCAGTCGCAGCATCACCAATAAATATTACCTCAGAAGCAACGCACTGTTCTCTTTTAACAACTAAAGACAGCAGATCAGCTTTTTCTCTTGGTGATCCGTATGCCTCTGCAAAATATCGAGTTAACTGTTTCTCTTTAACAATTCTTTTAAGCTCCTCTTCCGGTGTCCCAGAAACAATATAGAAACGATATTTATTTGAATTATTTTCAAGAAATTCTTTTGCCCCAACAATAAAGGGAGCCCTTACAACCTCTTCTACAACAAGTGAGGCAAAATCACTGCAAAGTCTATCATATGTTTCAGTACTGAGACTTTCTCTAAGAATACTCTTATAATAATACTTAAACTTCTCTGAGCGCGATACTCCACCATTTTTCAAATGGTAATCCACAACCTTTTTAACGACTTTCTCACCTCTATGCTTAAAGAGTGTCGCAAAAGCTTCGGTCTTTACATTAACAGAGTCAACAATAACCCCATCAAAATCAAATACTATCGTCTTAATCATATCATCTATCCCTCAATGTTTTATATGCGCTTTATGAAGATCTGAAAGACAATGCAACAATCCCTGGCCTAAATCTAAATAATAACTTGATATCATACGTCTGCCTATTTTTGGATGGAACTGATATGGCGTAATTTTATAATGACAGTCAGATTTTGATTCAACATATTTTATATTTACATTATCGTGCATCATCTCTTTTATCATATCCAATAGATCTTTGATTTTTATCTGTTGACTGCCTGTAACAATCACTATCTCATTATTATATTCATTATCTAGTGCATCTACAGAACATCGTGCTGCATCGTATATATGAATATACTCTCTTATTTCTTCGCCGTCACCATCCCTAGTAATAGTTCCATAAACCAATGCCTCTTTTAAGATCTTATGTATGAAATTATTCTCTCCCGATCTTTCACCGTATAGAGAGCCATAACGCATAATAGTATAATTTAATCCGTATACTTTATGATAATTTTCTAATAGCAACTCACAAGCCTGCTTACTGCTTCTGTAAAAAGAACCGGAATCACTATATACATAGAGAGAACTTGCATACATAAACCTCTCGACTTTGTTCGCTACACAACTATCCATTATGTATGTATTTCCAAGGATATTATAGGAAACAGTTTCAACTGGTTTTTTTATTGCCTCATCAATATCTGCGATCCCCGAAAAATTATAAACAACGGAACAGCCCTTTATCGCTTTGTCGACAGCGTCTCTGTCAAGAATATCGCCAACAATCATAATCTGATTACTTTTTAGATAGGGAGATTCTCTGATATCAAATATAATGACATCATGTCCTCTTTCAGAAAGAAAGTCTGCTACATGACTACCCACAAAACCTGCGCCACCGAACACAATTACTTTTAATTTATTTTTTTTCTTTATATCTTTCATGGTCCCCCCACCACATAAAAGGCCTTTCAAAAAAACCCTTATGACATTTTAGATCTTTTATATCCTTAATCTTTTTTGCAGGATTGCCCGCAATAACAGAAAATGCCTCTACATCCTTTGTCACAACTGCACCCGCAAAGATCTGACTATGTGTTCCTATTCTTATTCCGGGCACAATAGTAACATTAGCCCCTATCGAAACATAAGATTCAATATGTGTTTCACATGAGCATTCCTCGTATCGTGGGCATGCAGGATGAATATCATCAGTAAAAACAACATGTGGGCCAATAAAAACATCTGATTCAATTATCACTCGCTCAACAAAACTATGTGAATGAATTCTTACCCTGTCACCAATTTTGTTGCCATATTCTATTACAGTCTTTGGGCCGAATCGGCAATTGTTGCCAATTAGATTTTTTCGTGCTATAAATACGCCATCTCTCAATTCAACATTATTTCCAATTGTAACTCCCTTGCATATTGTTACTCTTGAACCAATATATACATTATCGCCAATAACCAAACATTCTCTATCGTTTCCATTTTTTCCGATCTGACCAATAATTGCATATGGTTCTATCTGCTTATTAGCCCCGATTGTTACATTATCATAACAAATATATCTTTCTCTCATAATAACACATCACCTACAGCCTCAATAAAGCACTGCATTTGCTCTTTATTTCCTATAGTAATTCTCACCCATCCTTTAAGAAAATCCTGAGTAAAAGGTCTTCTTACTAAAATATTTCTCTTGTACATTTCATCTTTAAAATACTGTGATTGCATCCCCTCAGTTAGTTTAAGTAAAAAGAAATTTGTGTGTGCTAGAAACACTTCATATCCCTTTTCTTTTGCTCTTCTGGCAATATATTCTTTTGAATCCTCTATCATTTTTACATAATTTTCCATAATATCAATCTTTTCCAGCATGTACTCGCCAATAGCAATTGCTAACCCCGTTACCTCATGCATAGGTTTTACTTTTGTCAGCATACTTACAAGCTCATTGTTTGCTACAATATACCCCAATCTAACTCCCGCCATTGAAAACGCCTTTGAAAACGTTCGTATTATTATCAAATTGTCAAAATCTTGCACATAATTAATAACACTGGTTCTACAAAAATGAAAATAGGCCTCATCTATAATGACAAGTGTTTGTGTTTTTTGTGCTTTTTTTATAAGTGTTATAATATCTTTTTCTAAAAATTCAACACCGACAAAACCATTCGGATTCTCTAAAACCACCATGCTGATTTTATCATTTATCTTATCGATAAAATCATACAGATCAAAAGATAAGTTATTTGCAAACGGCACCTCAATTTTTTTCACACCAAATATATCAGCATAAATGCTATACATGGCGTAAGAAGGCGAATGCATCAGAATAGAATCACCATCATTAATAAAAGTTTCAAAAACCGTTTTTATTGCAAGGTCTGACCCTGTCGTAATATACAAGTTCTCCCTATCAACATTTAAATAAGTAGCCAATTTTTTATAGAGAGGATCAGGCTGTGGATATCCGCAAATGGTCAATGAATTAATGTATTCCTTCAGCACTTTTAAATCTTTTTCTTTAAAAGGAATCGATCTCTCATTTTTGTCTAGTCTTATCAAAGTGCTCCTATCTACGTAAGAGTCCTCTACCCTATGAACATCTCTTATATTATCTTTTACTTTAAACATGTTCTATAACCCCCTGATATTTATTCTTGACGTAAGCAACACTCTGTCGAATTACATCTTCATACATTCCATAATTACGTCCAACTTCTAGGCTTATAGCCCCTGAATAACCAATACTTTTCAAATTTTCGCCGAATACTTTATGGTCGTACCCAGAACTCCCTGGAGGGGAATTTCCCGGGTCATTTACATGAAAATGTTTAAGATATTTACGGGATTGATACACTGCATCTTTTACGTTAACATCATCAATTATTAAAGATTTTGCATCTAGCATAAGTTGAAAATTAGGGTGATTAACTTTTTTAACGAGCCTTACCCCATCTACATAAGAAGATATATAGTCAGTCTCATTTTTACTTAAAGGTTCAATACACAAAACTACATCAGAGCCGGCAATTCTATCTGCAACCCTTTGAAAAAAAGAAATTGCTATACGATCGGCCTCACTAACAGTAAGATTTCCTCTTGCCCTATTTCTCGGCGAACCAAGAACCATTAAAGGACAATCAAGTTTTCTTGCAAGTCTTGCCAGATTAACAAGATAATCAAATAATCTATCTCTGGAAGATTCATCTTCAAAGAGCTTAAGGTCTGGTCTTGTAAATAAAAGTGCGTGAAAACTAATTATTCTGAGATTGCTCTCATTAATCTGCTTTCTTAATTCGTTAACCTCATGATCGGATACTTCCACTGGTTCTTTCCACATCAGATTAGGAGCAAGTTCAATTCCATAACAACCCAATTTTTCTAAAAGTTTAAAATAAAAGGAATTATTCTCATTACCCCACATAATGTTAGATACCGTAATCATCACTTCTCCTCCACCCTTCCGTTCATTTTTAACCAATATTCTACCAAAGGAAGCTGCCATTCATAATCAACGTCACACCCACCCCATTGCTCCAAGGGAAATATTTTCTGCCCCATCCACTTCTGAGGAAGCATGCCATAGTTCAAATCTTCAAGACAGCGTTTTTTGACAATTGAAGCACCCATATCTGCGAAGCACACATCACCTTGTGAATCTCTATCACAATTCAGTGTTTTAGGATCACCAAAAGTTTCAAATGGAACAAAAGGAGATAGAAGACCCTCTTTATTTATCTTTCTAGCCCTTAAAGGGCTCCACATGTTATATTTTGAAACAGTTACGGCTGAGTCATATTCAGGATTTTTCTTTAATACTAATATCCCTTCTTTGATTTTCTCGCTTGTCACAGTAGGTGCATTACAAAATAATAGAACCATTATCTCAATATCTTGCCCCGGATTAAGTTTTTTTATCTCTCGGTACCCATGCGCATAGGAATCTTCTCCAAGAGCTTGGTCAGTGCAGAGCTCAGGAGGCCTTATTATAACACCTACTCCAAGTTGTTTAGCGATATCCATCAACTTTTCATCATCTGTTGATATATATACTTTGTCTATTAGATTGCAATCTAACGCTGCCTTCATAGGATAATACGTCATGGGCTTTCCTAAGACATTATATGTATTTTTCCCTGGAAAACCTTTACTTCCTTTTCTCCCTAATAATAAAGCATTAATCATTTCAATTCTCCTCTTTTAATCAGCAATTTCTTAATTTCACTATCTCTGAGATAACATCCGTTACAACTTGCAACCTCATGAGCCTTTCCGCACTTATGTTTCTCTCTCAATAAATTAAGATACACTGAATTCCAGGCTTGCTTAATCGTAATGTTTTTTACATTTCCAAGACTCAGCTTTCCTCGATCGTCTTCATTACATGGAAGAATAGTTCCGTCCCACCATACGACCATTCTTTGGAAAAGTTGATGACAAGCCCAATTAGACTGAAAATCTTTGAGACGATTACTTTCTTCCTTTTCTTCCTTAAAATCAATTAAACACACCTCATCAGCAATTTGCCCCCAAAAAGAACTATACTGCTCCTTATTTCTTTCAATTTCATCTAGTCTAACAGACTGAACTCTTAAAAATGGCTTTAAAACACCTTTTTTCTTTTTTAAATCTTGAAGATTTTTGATATTCTCAACAACTCTATCAAAATTGGCTCCAACCCTATTTTTTTCATAGAACTCCTTATCAGTTCCCTCAACAGAAATAGATATGCGATCTAAACCAGCGTCTATAATACCTAATTGAACTTCTTCATTCAGAAGCATAGCATTTGTATTAAAATAAACATCGACAAGCCCAGCTTCCTTAGCATACTTCACCATTTTCAAGATATCTTTATGAAGCAAAGGTTCTCCTCGATCATTAAATTTAACACCATAAAGCCCATTATTTTTACCTTCATCAATGATTCTTTTCACTAGATCATATTCAATATACCCACGCTTTACTTCACTATTAAAATATGTGGTCGCGCAAAATTTGCATTTCAAATTGCAGTTATTAGTTACCTCTATATCAATAAATAATGGAAAGTCACTTACTAAATAATTTACAGGATTAGACTCCCATTTCTTTCTATATTCACGATAAGTTGAATCATCCTCTTGAGGATTACGCTTTTTTGCAATTGAATGAATATTTGAATTTACGTTAATTCCCATCATTTACCTTTTAATATCTTTCAAAGCATTAATTAAATTACAAACAGCGTTTATTTCCATTTCAATTCTGCTCTCACGTGCATACGATCCTATATGCGGAGTTAATATAACATTATCTAGTTCTGTAAGAGAACCGTAATATGGTTCATCTTTAAAAACATCGAGTGCAGCACCTGCTAAGTCATTATTTTTCAACATATCGTAAAGAACTGCTTCATCAATAACTCCACCTCTAGAACAATTTACTATCCAGGTTCCTTTCTTCATAAGAGAAAGTTCATTTTTCCCAATAATCGGCATATTTGTGCTTGATGGGGATAAATGCAAGCACAAAATATCCGACCACGAACAAATTTCCGGCAAACACAACTGTGTCCCTATGGGATGATTGTTCACTACATTATCACAGTAAGCAATTTCTGCACCAAAACCATGTAAAAGCTCACCAACTTTTTGACCTATGCGCCCGTACCCGACAATTCCAATGTTTTTACCCTTAACTTGGCTCCCCATTCTTTTTTCCCATTTTCCAACTCTGATGAGACGATCCATTTGAGGAATTTGTCTCAACAAACCAAATATTAAACCAACTGTTAACTCGGCAACAGCATTTGTTGGACCATGAGGTGTATTTAATACTTTTATGCCTCTATTATTAGCTGCACTAATATCCACATTATCAAGACCAACACCACATCTGGATATTACTTTGAGATTATTTAACCTACCAATAACATCTTTATCCAACTTTTCAGTTCCAGCAATAATCCCTACAACATCATGCCCGAGTTTTATTATTTCAGTATTTATCAATTTTCTTTTAAAATGGTTTTGAACAACATCATAACCAGCATTGACAAGCATTTCATATGGGCTCATATCATATTCACAAAAAGATGTAAGCGATACTAATATTTTCATATTACTCCTTATGTCTTCAATTTTAATTTCAGAAATATTATTTTACAATTTATTGTTTACTATATTATTCCTAAACTTACTTATTAATAAATTTCTCGCTTTATTAATGTCTATCCTTTTCAACCCAAATAATGGCGGATAAATGTAAAATATAATAAATACTATAATAGTATAAACTACACCCGAAATAAGTATACTTTGTATATATTTACCACTTGATCCTAAAAAAAACTCGACAGAGACTGTCACTAGATATGAAAAAAACAACAAGCACACTAAAGTTAATATCTGATGCATAAAATATTTCCAAAACGATATTTTAAGGAACTTTGCATTAAAAAATAACTGCACATTAACTACTAAGAATTGTATGACTACCATCTTTACAGCCAATCCAATGGCGCCCATATTAAGTCCGCCTAAATTGTTCGGCGCAATTAGAAAATATGTTACAGGCATACCTATTAATAAAAATATAACACCTATATTACGAAACAATTGTGTTTGACCGGAAGAATAGAATACCGACGCACTTAATTGACCGTAAGTTTGATGAATTGGGTAAAGAGCCATAATTGTTACCACCCATAAAGCCTCTTTATACTTATCCCCCCCGAGTATATAAATCACTTTGCTTGCTTGGAATACTATAAAGCATGAAAAAAATGCGGCAATTGAATATAAGACAGGAATGTATGTACGAAAGAATATTGCCATTTTACTAATATCATTTTTACCAAAAGAAATTGAAAATTCTCTCATTAATAATGGTGTCATCGCGCTTGTAAAGAGAAAACATACAACTCCTATTTGATACGAGAACCCATAAAAACCCTGCTGCACACTACCACTAAACTTTTCTAACATCCACCTATCCATAACAACACATATTAAAGCCGCGGATGAATATATAAATAGTGGATGACAATATGTGTAAAAACTTTTTACATGCGATCTTAATGCATCTAATGATATTTTCCAACTATTCTTAGGAAAACACTTACTTTGATATATAATTTTTACTACAAGAATTGATAGTAAAAGAAAAATAAAATACTGATAAAGAAAATAATTTACTAAACTCAACTTTCCGGTAAAAAAAAGTATAGATAAAAACAATAAACCAATAAGCTTCTGAATGATCTTGGCGATTTCTGCTGAAACAGTTAAGCCATATGCATCTGCCATACTGTTAATTACTTGCACAACCCACGCAAATAGGCCAAAAAATGCTGCTAAATAAACATATAAAATACTCTGATTTGGCCAGATTCTACTGTCAATTGAAGTTATATTTGCACATATGACGAAACCGATTACACTTATCCCTACTAAGATCACCAAACGAAAATAAAACAAGACAAGAGTGTAGTCTTTTTGAGAATTTGAAAGTTTCGTATAAAAAGCAGTAGAGCTCCCCATATTAAAAAAATTTGTCAATTGACTGAAGAAATTTGTCAAAAAGCTATAACTTCCATAAGATGATGGGCCAAGCCCTCTTGCCACAAACGCTTGAGATATTATACCGATGCCAAAGGTTACAATATTTGCGCATATTTTATAAAAATATCTTTTATTAAGTGTATGTTCAGTCTTTATATTCATTATTTTTTATTCTATTTTGCAAATCATTAACTAAAAATACTAGCAATGACTCCTATTCTTAGGGGGAAAACTATCCGCTATTTCCTTCATTTTATTTTCGACCTAACTATTCTTAACAACATTATGTAAAGATAACTAAATAGTGAATTTATTAAATTAGCGTCATATTACACGTACTATATATTATTATACATACTCTTTTATGCGATTAGCAAATATCTGCCAAAACTGTGTTTCCGGACTATCACATCTCTTTATATAATCATTCTTATATTTTGAGTAAGCACTTTTATTTACAATAAGTTCATTTCTAAGAGATTCTTCATAATCATGGTCGATATTGATCTTTATTCCTTGCAGATAATTTACCATTGAATCTACAGATAAAGCCGTAAAGCTTTTTTCTAATTTATCCGTAGTAAGAAATATTATTGGTTTTTCAAATAAAACGGCATAATTAATAGCAGTACTCGCGTGTGACAATACGAATTTTGAATCTCTGACTAAGTCTATTGTTTTATTCTTAACAATCCTCCTTCCTCCGAAATAATCAGACTGTTCTTTATATTCAGAGCGAGGATGAGCTGCAATAACAACAGTCACACCATATAGTCTCTCAACTACGGAAAAACATTTACAAAGTAACGGATAATATTCATTCGCTGTAATTGGATGCTTCATACCAATACGTATAAAATCAGGATGAAAAGGAAGATATGAATCAAGAAATACAGCAGTATTTGAATCAACGGAAATTGAATTATTCTTATTTCTTAAATAAATATCATAGTCTAAAGTATGCCCCCACAATATTTCTGTCTTGTTATTTGTGGGATACTTATAGGATGTTGACTTTTCTCCACCTGCAAGAATTATTGATACAGGAGATATTCCTAGAAAATAAAAGGGAATTCGTATAAAAATATAATTAAATACTATTAAAAATATACTTTTTTTTGTTTTAGCAATAATAATTCTTTTTCTCTTTACGCTATTTATTGGAGGTAAAACAAGTGCCATTAAAACTGCATATTTCAATTTCCTAACTGATAATGCTTTATAGATAGCTAAAGAATTAAAGCAATACCCCACAAGACATACCACATAACAGTTTTGATCTAAACATAAAATCGCCGAGATTGTATTCTTTTTATTGAAGTATTGAAAATACCCTTTATATTCTTTAATCTCAGCATCGATTTCTCGATTACATCCAGGATGCATAAATGGAGTAAAATCCCACACCTCTACAACGAAACCATTATTAATTAATAAATCTATCCCAAATCTATCATAATCCCTTTTATTAAATGAGGATTCTACAAAAAATATTACTTTATTAACCATTTATCAGCACTTCCATATATCTTATTTAGAATATTTTAGATAATACTCTGCAAGCCTTAAATCAAACATATCATCAATATCAATGCTTTTATCTGCATCCATAAGAAATAATTCAGTTTCGCGCTCGGAAATCAAAGTTTTCTCTCTTAAAATAAATTCTGTATTGGTTATATATATTGCACCATTAATATGGCAATAATTACCACAAAGCTGTCGCCTATACTTTTTTCTATTGGCGTTCAATACAAAGCTCCATGAATCATCTCTCAACTCTAAATTTAGGACAGGATTCTCTCTACACTGATGCACGCTAATTAGACTTTTACTGTTTTTTGAAACATACAATTCTACAGCCTTATCTATGTCTGTAGATTCTCTAAGCGGAGACGTAGGCTGTAAAGTCAAAACGCAATCAGGCATTTGTCTCCCAGTTTTTGAGTACCATTCTAGCACATCGATTATTGCATCTATTGTTGGAGACTCATCAGTTGCTAATTCTGATGGCCTAACGTATGACACCTTTAAACCTAGCGTCTCACTAAATTCTATTATTTCAGGATCATCACTAGATAAAATAATATCATTAACATACTTACTATGTTGAGCTGCTTCAATTGTATATTGTATGAGTGGCTTGCCATTCAAAAGCACTAAATTTTTTTTAATAATTCCCTTGGAACCACCCCTAGCCGGAATAAACGCTAACACATTCATTTAAAACACCTGTTTTGTAGAACTTCAAATAGTTTCTGATTCAAGCATATAACTTTCTGCATTTTTATATTCTTTCCATTGTCCAATGTCAATCCATCCATCATATATCGGATATACAGTTATTTTTTCTTTATTTATCAATTTCGAAATTAAGTCGTTCATGTCCATATACTTTCCCTTCTTCAAGTATGATAGAATCCTAGGTTCCATGAGGTATATCCCAGTATTTATCACATAATCATGAGTAGGTTTTTCAGATAAATTAATTAGTTTTTCATCTGACATTTCCAAGATACCATATGGTATTTTATGCTCACTATGACTTCCCACTATCGTTAAAATAGCATTATGCTCTTTATGCCATTCCAGTACCTCTTTATAATTAATGCCCAGTAATGAATCACAATTAACAACGAAAAATGTATCTTTTAATTTATTCTCAAGTAATTGCAAGCCCCCAGCAGTTCCTAAAAATTCATTTTCTTCAACCCAATCAATTAAATAATCGCACATATTCTCTTTAAGAAATAATTTTATATACTCTTTTTTATAGTTTAAGGTGTACAAAAACTTCCTAAACCCACATGTGTAAAACTTTTCCATTATATGTTCAATAACCGGTTTGTTTCCAATTGGTATTAATGGCTTAGGAAAAACTCTTGTAAAAGGATCAAGTCTAACTCCTTTACCTCCTGCCATAATTACAACCTCATTATCAAGAAATGAGTTTGTAACTATATGCGTTTTATTTTCCAAAAACTCTGTCCAGAAATATACATCAACAATTTTCCCTGCACCGTTTAAGACTGGTATTTGCTCACATTTGTTTTTCACCATCATTTCTTTAACTTTTTGCTCAATATTCTGCATATTGGAGCGTACTGAAGTAAATTTTTTTTGCATGATATTCTCGATACTATCTTGAAACTTTACACCTTTTATTATACCTCTCCTAATATCTCCATCCGTTAGTGTACCAATGAGTTTAAAGTTTCTATTTGTTACAAATAATATTTTTTCAGCAGTCTCCGTAAGCATTTTCATTGCTTGCTTTAATGTGATATTTGCAGAAACTAATAATCTATCTAATTTATTTTTTTTCATTTATCCACCATATTTTACTGTTCAATATCAAAGAATTTCTTCTTGAGCAGACTCTCTCCCATATTAATGCTCTTGAGCACCTCTACTATTTGTTTACTGGTATTACCATTACCGTATGGATTTTTTATCGCCGATAAACTATTCTTAAATTGAGGGGATATTGCAATTTTTATTGCTTCAGCAATATTTTCATCCCTACATCCTTTGACATCAATAACATTGTTTGCTCGTATCCTCCCCTTTTGCCTGTTTCCTATGTTTACTACCGGCAAATGAAATGATGGCGCTTCTATGATGCCACTCGATGAATTTCCAACCATAATAGATGCATATTTTAAGAGTGACAAATAATGCAACTGTCCAATAGACTCTATTATTTTAGTGTTCTTAATCCTTGTTTTTGTATATTCTTCAATGCGCTTTAATATTATTCTTCCTTCAGTGTCTGCATTCGGCAAAGAAAAAAGCCAATACATATCCTGATATCTATCCAAAGATTTTAATAAAGCATCTATATGTTGTTTTGCTTTATTCTTTTCTAATGTCACAGGGTGATATGTTACAATGCCATATTTTTTACCCTCAGGAATGCCAATATTTTTATAAATGCTTCTGTTTTTTAACGGGAGCTTAACGATATTTTCGATCCCTGGTGCCCCAAAGCAAAAAATATTTTCTTTTCTTTCGCCCATTTGCATGATTCTCTTTCTATATACTTTTGTTGATGCAAAATGAATATGACTCATCTTTGTAATTGCGTGCCTAAAACTTTCGTCAATAGCTCCTTCCGTTGTTTCCCCTCCATGTATATGAGCAACAGGAATTCTGAAAGGTACAGCAGCAGACACTGCAGAGAATATCTCAAAACGATCTCCCAAAACGAGAATAATATCCGGTTTAATACGCTCATAAGCATTCCCAAAAAGGATCGTACCAAGCCCCATTGATGAAGATATGCTTTGAGGTGTATCTGATGAAAGTAATATTTCTATCTTCTCAGTTATAGGAAATCCATCTTTTTCTATACGATTAACTGTTAACCCAAATTCAGGAGATAGATGCATTCCTGTTACCATGAGCTGCAATTTTAACACTGGATCTTTATGTACAGCTTTAATAATACAATAAAGCAATCCATATTCAGCTCTTGATCCTGTTATTATCGCGATTTTACGCATGCCTAATATCTTCCCATGTTATTGTGGAATCAGCTGATATATTTTTCCTTACTTCCAAGCCAATTACCTCATCTTTGAATTCCGGCAGAATACCATTCCCCGGACGTTTTATTTTAATATCGCTCGAAGACAATATTTCTCCTACTTTTATATCCCTAACTGATACCAAGCTTTTTCTTGCGACAGTCCTAATATCATATTCATTATGCACAGGCTGTTTAATTCCATTTCCAAAAGATACTTCAACATTTCTTATTGCCTTAATCATAGCATTCAACTCTGTTGGATCAAGAGAGGCTTTATGATCAGGACCTTTCATATTTTTATTAAGGGTAAAATGTTTCTCTATAACGGTTGCCCCTGTTACGACTGCAGCAATTGCCACCTCAATCCCAAGCGTATGATCAGAATATCCAACAGGTACACCAAAAGTTGTTTTCATAGTTTTCATTGCTAATAGATTAGAATCGCTTGCTGCTGCGGGATAATTTGAAACGCAATGCAATAAAGTCAGCTGTGGTTTTTTGATCTGGCACCCCCAAACTTCATGTATCCAGCGTATTGCTTTTTCGACTTCCTCTAAATAAGACATTCCCGTAGAAAGTATGATTGGTTTTGTTTTTGCCGCTATATACTGGATGAGCTGCTTATTTGTTATTTCGCCTGACGGTATTTTAAATATTGATACGCCGATGGCATCCAATAAATCTGCTGAAACTTCATCAAATGGTGTAGACATAAAAATAATGTTCTTTGATTTACAATATTTGGCAAGTTCATTATATGCGTCTTTATCTAATTCAAGTCTCTTCAACATTTCTATCTGTGGTTCATCAACCCCAATATTCTCAGATTGATACCTAGCCATACCAGCTTTAGCAATTACCAGACTACTAGCTTTAAACGTCTGGAACTTAACAGCATCTGCTCGTGCCTCAACAGCTGCATCAATAAGCTTTTTTGCTGTTTCAACAGAGCCGTTATGATTTACACCCGCCTCCGCAATAATGAATGTTCTCACCTTACCTGTACTCCCCTTTTATCACAAAATTATCAGGAACATCTTTAGCCACAACGGCACCTGCACCTATAAGTGAATTCTTTCCAACGCGAATACTCTGTATCACTATAGCCCCTGCACCTATAAACGATCCTTTACCTACTTCACACCCCCCACAGATAGTTGCTCCTGGAGCTATATGGGTATCTTTTTTAACTATGCAATCGTGCTCAATAATCGCCCCAGTATTTACTATACAATTTTCGGATATGAACGAATCAGACTGCACTATCACACCCGTCATTATTTGAACTCCTTCAGCTATATGCGCTGATTGCGACACATGTGATGACGGATGAATTAATGCTGGCATCAAAAACCCTTGTTTTTTAAGATTCTCAAATAAATCACTTCTTTTATGATCATTATTTCTAACTGTACCCACCGCGACACAAGCATTTTTAATTCCTTTTACATATTGGTCAGAAACGATATCGTCTCCACCCAAGACATTAACACCGCATACCTCAGAGCCAACTTCTTTTTGAGGATCGATAACACCCGCAATTTCATAAATAGCTTGTGCCTTAATTAATTCGATGAGCACTTTTGCATGCCCTCCGCCGCCAACAATTATAATTTTTTCTTGTGCACTCATAGTTAATTACTCAGGTATTTTTTAATAGTTTTAGTTACATACTCAATATCTTCATTTTTTATCCCAACGCTTGAAGGCAGATTGATACACTGTTCAGAGACCTCTAGTGCATTAGTTATGTTATACGATTCATTACTTTTATACATAGGAAGAGTATGGATTAATTTCCATATAGGTCTCGCATGAATATCATTCTGTATCAAATAGTCCAAAAGCGGTCTTTTATGTTTTTGTCCCACCTTAATTGTGTTAAGCCAAAAATTACTCAACGACCAAGTTTTTTCGCATAAAACTTCTATAACATCAGAATCTGATAACAGTTCCTTATAGAGCATTGCATTTTTCCGTTTTACTTCAACGATGTCATCCAATTTCTCAAGTTGAGCTATACCCATAGCTGCCTGGATATTAGTTAATCGATAATTGTATCCAATCTGGTCATGATCAGATGTAAGAGAATCGCTTTTAGCCTGTGTTGTTAGGTGTTTTGCATGATGTGCCTTTTCATCATCATTCGTTACGATCATACCTCCCCCACCAGCAGTTATGATCTTATTGCCATTAAATGAAAAACACCCAATGTCACCTATCGATCCAGTTTTTTTATCTTTATACTTTGATCCCAGACTTTCTGTTGCATCCTCAATAACAGAAATATTATGTTCTTTAGCAATAACCATCAAAGGATCCATATCAACAGGATGACCAAATATATGTACAGGAGCTATTGCTTTTATTCTTCTTTGTGTTTTCTTGTTATAGGTAAAGCCATCTGTCCTTTTTTCGCACTCATTACGCAAAAAATCAGTAACTTTATTTATATCCATACATAAAGTGTTAGGATCACAGTCCATAAAAACCGGCTCTGCATTACAATACTTAACGGCATTGACCGGTGCAACAAAAGTAAGTGTCGGAACAATTACTTCATCGCCTTGTTTAACGCCACATACTAATAAAGATATATGTAGTGCTGAGGTTCCATTAACAGTCGCAATACCATGCTGTGCACCACAATATGATGCAATATTATTTTCAAACAGATCAACGTACTTACCTACAGAAGATACCCAACCAGTATCAAGGCAATCCTTTACATACTTCCATTCATTCCCTGATATAACAGGTTCGGATAAAGGTATAGATCGTTTTTGCATATTTTCCTTTAAATATTGTACATGTTCCATTTATACCTGCTTATATTATTCTTATCTTTAAACCACTCGATAGTTTTTTGTATGCCGTCTTCTAAAGATACCTCTGGAACCCATCCAGTTAACTCTGTTATCAAAGCATTTGAGCACAGTAATCGTTCGACTTCACTCTTCTCAGGTCTTATTCTAGAATTATCAGTAATAATTGTTGGTTCAACATTTATTAATCTACCTATAAGAAGTGCGAGCTCTCCTATACTAATTTCTTTTCCTGACCCAATGTTGACTACTTTACCGATTGCATTTTTACAGGTACTCAGTGCAATATATCCGTAGCATGTATCTGTCACATAATTAAGATCACGCGTAGGAGATACCGCCCCTAGTTTTATCTCTTTTTGGCCATTAAGTAATTGAGTTATTATTGTCGGTATAACTGCCCTTGCAGATTGACGTGGCCCATATGTATTAAAAGGTCGTACAGTTACTACAGGAAGATCAAATGAACAATAAAATGACTCAGCAATTTTATCAGCACCAATTTTTGATGCAGAATATGGTGACTGTCCTTGCAGTGGATGTTTTTCATCCATTGGTACGTACTGTGAAGTCCCATATACTTCTGATGTAGATGTAACTAAAACACGTTCAACATTATAGTCTCTACATGCCTGTAAGATATTCAATGTACCTTTAACATTCGTATCAATGTACACATCCGGAGAATGATACGAAAAAGGAATGCCTATTAACGCTGCTAAATGAAATACAATATCGACACCTTTCACCGCATTTCTTACTCCGTTAGGATCTCTGATGTCCCCTGCAAATATCTCAATATTTGCTAACTTTTCCTTATGTAACGTATCGAGCCATCCCCATGAGCTAAAAGAATTATAAAAAACAAATGCTTTAACCTTGCATCCTTGATCAATAAGTGACTCTACGAGATGACTTCCAATAAAGCCATCAGCACCAGTGATTAATACTTTCTTATTTTTTAGTGTATCCATACAATAAATATCCTCTTATTGAAGTATTGTTTCATACTTATTAGATTCATTATTCTCTACTTCATTTTTTAACGTTTCTATCTCGATCTTCAACCTCTCATATTCTGTAACTTTTCTTTTAATAAAATTAGCAGCCAAAACAGTTTTCGTCTTAATGCCCTCAGGAGTTAGAACATACATATATGCTATTTTATTATTAGAGTTTTTGAAATTGGTGGCTTTGATTATGCCCTTATCGATAAGAGCTTTTAAGATAAAATTGGTTTTACCAAGACTTATCTTATGTTTTTGGGCAAGAAAGCGCTGGGTGATCTCGGGATTTAGCTCGATATCTTTAATTATCGAATATGCTTCTTCACTGTTTAATATGCTGTTTTTTTCGTTTTCCATATTGTCCAATATTTGTTCGTTCAACAAGTGAACAGACATTATTGCATAGGGGGGTAAGATAGGTCAATAGATTTGTTCAATAAATGAACAGATTATTAATTTAATAGAAAACTTTCACTAAATAGAGCCCTTGAGATGGTGCTGTAGGAACGGTCATAGACCGTTTTTTGAGTTCTAAAAGCTTCTTTATATCGTTTGGGGTAATCTTACCTCTCCCTACTTCAATAAGTGCTCCAACAATGCTTCTTACCATTTTATAGAGAAAGCCGCTTCCTTTGATATCAATAGTAATAATATCCCCTTTTCTCTTTATCTTGAGATATATGATCTTCTTTATAGGAGAGCCCTGATCTTCGCCGCTATCAGCGCTAAATGAGGAAAAATCATGTGTTCCTACCATATATTTGACTGCAGATAGCATTTTTCGTTCATTTAGCCGGCAAAGCTTAAAATGATACATGTAGTCCCTATGTATAGCGGGAGCAATTTGGGTATCACTTATGATATATCGGTAATGCTTTGCCTTCGCATCAAAACGGGCATTAAAGTCTATTTTTGCTTCTTCTGCTTTTACTACTCGTGTATCGTCGGGTAAATAAGAATTTAAACCCATTTGAATGTTTTTTAGGGGTAGTCTTGATTTTGTTTTAAAACTTATCGCTTGTCCATAGGCATGGACACCGCTATCAGTTCTGCTTGAATACTCTATTTTTGGGGTTTCTTTGGTAAGCTTCTTTATTGCCCGCTGGATTTCCTGCATGACCGTGCGATCTTTTGGCTGTATTTGCCAGCCACAGTGGTGTGTCCCATCATATTCAATTGTAAGTTTTAGATTTCTCATAGGTGCAATATCTTTTTACGTATCTTTGGTGTCAGCAATAACTAATATATATCAAAAATTGGTCATAACTATTTTTAGATATATATACTTTTGGTCAACAATTTATCTGGAGTGGTAAAGTCTCTTTAAAAAACTTCTTTTTTGGTCTTCCAGGATTTAAACACTGTAACAAACGTTTTGTCAATATTTTATAGTGCCAGGCACTTAATTATTAGAGGATGTTTACTTTTTTGTCCACAAGTTAGTTCTCGCGTTTTCTACTTTTGGAAGATCATTTGTGTCCAGCCGTTCCAAAGTAAATGCGTTATCTTTGTTCAAATTGGCAATATCAACTTTTGTGGTCAGAGCAAATTTACAATGTTTTTTTCTTAATATATCAATTAATGAACTATTACACGCACCATATGGATAACACATCACCCAATTATCAGTCGATGAGCCTACTTCCTTTAGAAACTCAAGAGACAGGTCTATTTCCTGTTCTTGTTTCTCAGGTGATAAAGTATTTAACCAGTAATGGTCATATCCATGGCTTCCTATATACATTCCATTACGAGACATACATTTTAATTGATTAATATTCATATATAACTCTCTTGAAAATGCACCTTCGTCATTAGTAACATATTTATTGAATAATTTATCTACAATTATATTTCTTAATTTTACTTTTAATTCAACTTGTAATAGGCGTTTAATAAAAATAATATCCTTCGAATCAAACCGATCTACTTGAGCAAGCTTGGAAAAATAATAATCATTGCTTTCAAGAGAGTATTCTGATCTATATTGATCAAGGTAATTATATACATCATGAAGAAGATCATCGATATTTGAAACTGAGGCAAGTATGAAATGTATTTTATTGACATCAAGAACTTCATTTTTAAGGATTGCTTTTGCAGGTGGAAAAAAACATCCTTGAATGCCTTTTTCCTCTAAAAGCGGAAATACTGTTACAAAATGATCAATATAAGCATCATCGAATGTTAATAAAATTGCATTAGATGGAAAACTCTTCATATTTTCATAATAAATAGCATCAATACAATCTTCAATCGTAACAAATTGATAGTATTTCTCCATATATGCAAGCTGTTCCTTAAATTGACTTGTCAGTAGCCCCTTGATTTTAGGATATCTTGTGTATTGCAATTCTCTAACAAAATGATACATCACAATTGTAATTTGTTTCATCTCGGCCTCCTCATAAAATTAAATTCGGTCGATCTTGGTCAGAATCACCTTTAAAAATACAAAAGTTGAAATCATTGTCACATTTATAAGCGTAGTCTAAATCGATATTTTTCTTCTCAAATGGCTCAAAATAATTCGGTATAATAACCTCACTGGTTGAGTCTCTTTTAATAAATCCACTAGTAGTCAGGTTTATCTCTTTAATCCCAATATTGTAAAAATCAATATACTCAGCATTATAGTGCTGTAATAATCTTTGAAACTCGCCAAACATTCCGAATAATCCCTCAGCATTACCAAAATAATCAACTATTCTCAACGCATGATATGAATCGTGAGAAGATAACCTAAAAACTAATATTCCAACGATAGAACCTTGGCTCTTTATCCCATATACATGGTAGTTATATATTGGATGGCAATAATATCGATGATAAAGATAACCAAGGGACTTTTCTGGTATCTGAGTATTTGGTATAAAGTTTTTAAATTCTCCCGATAATTGAAGAAAATCTGATTTTCTGTATTGAATCAATTTCTTTTCATTTTCCATCGTTAGCCCACTATGATATTGCCCATGAAAATTACCAATCAAATAAAAATCAGTTATCTGCTTATTGACAAGATACCAGTGATTCAAAATTCCTACTTTATAACCCATGTATTTATAAATTCGTATGACTCTAGGGTTTAAACCAAACGCAGAAATAGAACAAGGCTGTTTATTAGAGGCTAAAAAACTCAATAATAATAGTCCCAATCCTGAATGTTTAATATCATCTCTGATCATCCAAATAGCAAGCCACAGATCAATATTCTGGATTGATTTATCAAAATGGCATGTTGGGATAAAACCTAAAATTCCGTGAATTTCATTTGTCTTAAGATGTTTAGCGATAACAAAATTATAAAGTTGATTTTCCTCATCGTAGTGTTGCCAATCCATTAATTTTTTACTTGTCGTTAGAGCATGATTGCTTTTCCAGTGATCTTTTATAAATCGTTGAAGTTCTAACAATTCAGTTTCTAAACAAATGTGTATACTATAATTTTCCAATGAGCCCCCCATGAAAACTCCTTATCTTCTTTAACCTTTCACTATACTGTTGGTGATAAGATACCATATTTTCCAACTTTAACATCATGCCCATAAGATGCATAAGCATTCCTCATGATAAAATCATCTAATCGAACATTATCGCTTATTAAACAATATGGACATATAACTACGCCTTCTCCTATTTTTGCTGTTGGAATTATCAAGAAAGTTGAAGAATCAAAGAAATAAATTTCGCTCCTCTTTTTTTATATCTATACTATAATTATTTTTTCAACGTATTTAGACTGATAATTATTTATTTCCATAATTATGCCTTTCTTATAATCAATAAATTACAATACTTCTGATATTTATTGTAATTTACTTATCTTGCACTATATCCCCCATCTACAATTAAATTAATACCAATTATCCATTTTGCAGCATCGGACAACAAAAATGCACAAGCACTTGCTATGTCCTCTGTTTTACCTAAACCCAAAGGATGCATATTTATAATTAATTTCTTGGATTCCTCTGAAAGATTCTCAAACATTTTATTTGACATCTCTGTTTCCACCACTCCTGGAAGTACACAATTCACCTTTATGTTTTTGGGTGCCAACTCCAGTGCCATTGCCTTTACGCCTGAGGTTAATGCTCCTTTTGAGCTGCAATAAGCAATTTTTCCTGACTGTCCTAAAATCCCCATAACTGATGATATAAATACAAAACTTGCTCCTTCTTTGTTTATATATTTTTTCTTAGAAATAATTTTAGCTAATTCAAATCCTGCGATTACATTTACCGAAAATATCTCTTCATAATAAGAGGGTTTCATACTCCTTAATGGTAAGGTCACTTCTGTCCCTGCAGAATGAACAAAACCAGATATTCTGCCTATTTTATCCACAGCAGTATTTACAACTTCTTCTAATTTAGCATATTCTGTAATATCTTGAGAAAGAATCAGATGATTTCCCTTTTTTAATTTATTAAAAATATCTTTAAGTCTTTCCTTATTGCGGGCAATTAAAATTACATTAGCTCCTAATTGGCTTAAAGTTATAGCACATTGCCTTCCAATACCCGAAGAAGCACCAGTAATAATAATATTTTTATTTTTTAAGTTAAAGATAGGATTCACCACAATTAAAATAGTTCTCTTTATTCAAAATGCTCTTTCCCTATTAAATCTATTAAACTTTTAATTGTTGTTATTTTAATAAAATCGCTAGATGGTATCTGTTTACTAAAATTCTTATCAATCATAGCAATAATAGATAATACACTTAAAGAGTCATATTCTTCTAACTCTTTTAAATTAGTCTCTAAAGTAATTTCTTGATCTTCATCTTCTATTTCTAAAGCTTCTTTTAATTCATCCATAAAATTATCTACTTTCATTATATCTTACTCCTTTTTATGTTTTAATTATTGTTCCTCCCCAGGAATATCCTACACCAAAACCCACTAAAAGAACCTTATCTTCCCTTTTAATTAATTTATTATCTAACGCATCTTTAATGGCTATGGGTATAGTGGCAGAAACAGTATTGCCAGTATGTAATAAATTTAAATAGAACTTGTCTTTGGGAATGTTTATTTTTTTTCTCAGATATTCATTCATGTATTTATTGGCTTGGTGAAAGATTACATAATCTAAATCATCTAAGTTAGTATTATTTTTTTCTAATGTTTCAGACACTACTTTGGGAACAGCCTTAATAGTAAAATTAAATATTTCTGGTCCATTCATATATATATCATTGTCTGTCCGGATGCTACCTGAACCATCATCAATCTCCTTAGCATTAGGATCATATCTTTTTCTTAATCCGCCATTGGGCACAATAAGATTTTTATATCCACTTCCATCGGTACCTAAAACAAATTCACCTATATGTTCTTCTTCTGATTTCTCAATAATAGTAGCTGCTGCAGCGTCACCAAAGATAGTTCTATTTCCTTTATCCTTGGGATGAATATGTTTGTTATAAGTTTCGGAAGTAATTAATAAAATGTTTTTAGCAACCTTTGATGTTATCAGAGATTTTCCCAAGGCAAGTCCATAGACAAAACCAGAACATCCTAAATTATAATCAAAAGCTCCTATGTTTGTTCTAAGACCAAGTTTATCTTGTAGAATACAGGAGCTAGAAGGCAGAAAATAATCCGGGCTTTGGGTACATAGCATTAATAAATCTATTTTGCTTTTATCATAATTTGTTAAAATTTTATCTGCTGCCTTAAAGGCTAAATCTAAAGCAGTTTCATCTTCTTTTACGATATGTCTCTCTCTTATACCTACCTTTTTTTTAATTTTTTCCGAGGACCAGTCGGGAAATTGTTTGGCTAATTGATCATTAGTAATAATTTTTTCTGGTAAATAATATTCTATATTGGTTATTTTTGCTCCCATAATAAATTCCTTTTTACTATTTTATTTTATACGAATTTTAAAGATTATGTATTTTATTTTTTGTATAACTTAATTTTTTTAATACGTTTCTTGGACATAAAGTGTCACTTCTTTATTCAAAATCTCTTTAATAAAAGGGCTATCTTTTTCTAAACATTCTTTTACTTCACTTGGAGTATAAACAATTATATCCATAGGAAATATCCGGTCGGAAAATATTTTCTGTACTTGGCGAGATCTTTTATCTCTTCTCAAATCTGATTCCATAATAAGAAATAGAACAAAATCACTGTCTTCGGCAGGATTTCCCCATGCATATGAACCGAAAAGAATAACCTTTTGCGGATGAAAATTCTCTTTTATCTTCTCAGTTATTTCATTAATTATTTCTTTATTATTCATAATCTAAACCTATTTAAATTTTTTGTCTGTATTTTAGACATCATACAACATGATATTTAAGGGGCTCCCCAATGTCAAGACCAGTTTTAAAGAAAGTTAAGATATAATAGTAGTAGTGGTTTCTCTTTCTTTTTTTGCTTCTTTTTTTCGTAACTACTCAGGTACCCTGTATAGTATTGGCATAAAGGGTTTGTCGGCAATGGCATCAGAGAGAACTCCAATGGGATTAACAGAGTTCTTTTTTGCGGTTGATATGTAGCTGCGGATACGGC
>JAVCCP010000053.1 GCA_030765405.1 Candidatus Ancaeobacter aquaticus
CTTTATTTCTTACAGCACAACAAGTTGATTAAGAAGTTATGTGGGTGAGACACTATTATAAAAACATAGGTTTAGTTGTGCAAATCCAATTGTAATATATTATTAATACAACATGGATAAAGATGGGTAGGATTTTTTGGAAAACTATATTGGTAGGTTGGTTTCATATCGCAAGAACGAAAAGTTGTCACAGGAAGATATTGCATCAAGGTAGGGTATCTAAATGGTAGCTGCTACCATTTAGATGCTTTGACCGTCTCAACGTTCTGCTGAGGATCGGTCTGCGCAAGGACAGGCGAAAGCCCGAGCCTACCCAGCAAAAGCATTATTGAAAGTGATAACCAAAAAATTCTGTGTTGCTTCACATTCCTATCCTTTTCGAATCTAACGCAAGTGATTCAACAGACCCATCATCACCGTAAACATAGTAGATTTTGTGTTAGGGGTTTTCAAACTCATTTTCTGCATTCAACATTTTAAGCTTTTCCTCAAACTTTGCCTTTTTCATTTTACCTTTATAGTTTTTTCCGTATAGTGACTTCTGAAAATATTTTACTAGTTTAAATGCATCCTTGCATTCGCGCATATTAGCTTCCGGTGATACTCTTATAAGAACTTCATTTTCATCTACGCTGACACTAACTCTACTCGTAGGAGCAAAGGTAAATATTTCACGTTGTTGTATACCTGTTAAAATATACCACTGCAAAGGTTTGCTCCATGAAAGAGGTTTCTTGAACTCCTTCAATATCTCATTGCTATCATTAATGGTTACTCTACTTAAATATTCATCTCTCTCTTGTTTCAATTTAACGTATTTATTGTCTTTAACTGCTTCAAATCCATTATTATCACTACGTTTCAAGGCATATTCATAAGCCAACCCTAGATCTATTAGTGTTTTTAATACTTTATCTGGTTTTATAGATTTGCTTTTCCTGAAATCACTAATGTGCTCAGCAGCCTCATACTCAATAAATAAATAAAATTCCTGACAGTATCTATCTTCAAAAACCTTATTCTCTTCTTTCTTCTTCTCCACTTTATCCTCACATAGTTAAATGATTATCAAAATCACTATTCCGCTCCATTGTGGTTTTTTCTAATGGGTCTATTGTAACACTTATTGAAAAATATTGTATAAGGAATTAATAGAGACTAGCATGTATTCACTCCCTAGTCCTCCCTCATCGGTCGGTCCGGTCGTTCGTACATAAAGTAATTTCCAAAAAAGTTGCACTACCAGGAGAGATGGTTTTCTTTGTTATAAATGGTAGCTGCTACCATTTGTTTAATTCTCTCTCTTTTTCCCCGGGGTTCTATTCCGCACCAAAGTATAAGGATGGTAAGGAGCTGCAAAATAAATAGAGACAAATAAATGGTAGCTGCTACCATTTAGGAACATAAATTAAAGGAGAATAAATGATAATACTGCTGTTGATATATTTGATTTTGGGAATTTTAGTGCTCATTTATGAATCAAAACAACCAATTTATAAGCAAGCATCTGTGACACGAAAAAAGAGTATTTTAAACATTATTGTAACTATAATATTTTGGCCATATCTTGTTTATCAAAATATTTGTCTTTTTTTTAGTAGACGCAAATAAAAAACGAATTTACATATTGATTATTGAGGCAAAAGCAGGAATTGAAATTGAAACTTGTTAATAGTGTTTTTATAACGTTTTCTGATTGTGTTTATATTTTGATTTATCCCTTGCAGAAAACTATAGTGCAAACAGGGGTAGTTTGATGAAAGGAGATTATAAGATATGATTTGCCATTATTGTCAAAAGAATGAATCATTGGATGAAGAGATTGTAAATACATACACAAAAGAGATGCATCCAACATGTGCAGTTTGTAAATTAGAATTTGAATTAGTTGTCAAAACACAAAAAAAATATAATACCATAAAAAGAATTGGCAATATTTTACTATTAGGTAGTATTGTTGGTTTTGTATTCTATGATTGGCGTGTCGGAAGTATATTGCTGGTGCTTGGTGGGATTATCAGATATTTATATTTTGAACTTGTAAGTCGGGAAGGCCCAAAAAATACTAAATTGATTAAGAAATTTGCAAAAGAAGAAGGGTTATTTTCTTTTCACAGGGATTATTAATATCGTTCATAGTCATACGAGAGAAATCATTATAATATTATATAGATGTTACTATAAACTTGTGCCCAAATTGTGCCCATCTTAGTCCAAAACAATGGGTAACAAAGGGAAACAAAAAGAAATAACCAGACACACCTAAATAGTTGTTGTTAAAGTGGTAACGCTGTAATACGCTATGTATTAAGGAGATAGGGAGATGGTCTTTATAGAACCCCCCCCTCTCCGCCACTAAGACTGTAAAAGTCACAAGTAAATGGTAGCTGCTACCATTTATGGATTGCTACCATTTGTGGTTTAAACTTGAAAAATATGAGTTATGAAAAAGGGGTCTATATGTTAGATTGGACAAAAATTGAGAACCCTATTATTTTCCAAAGGCTAATTAGTCAACTTGTTTCATTAGAGTGTCACACCCCTGGGTTCTTACCATCTAGTCCTTATATTGGAGCTGATGGTGGGTATGATGCCTATGTTGACAAATATCCTGAAGAAAATATCTCTGGGGAAATATGCATACAAGCTAAGTATACTAAACATAATCTTAAGGATGCATATAATATTTTACGTACTGAGATGAATAAAGAGCTTAAGAAAGCTAAAAAAAATAGAATATCTCATTTGATATTAGCAACAAATGCAGAGTTAAGCATTCCATACATAAAAAAACTGCTCAAGGTTAATAAGTTTAAAGACATTTCTCTACGCATATGGGATCGTGAACAATTGACATTGAAGATTGAGAAGCAACCATTCTTAAAATGTCGGTTTTTTAACTATCCTGCTATCCCTTTATTTGTTCCAGCAACTACATTTTTTGAAGAAGTAGAAAATAAATTAGCATCTGTTAGCCTTATTGAAGAGGTCCCAAGTATCAATAATAGAATAAATGAATTCATTTCATTCTTAAATAATGAAAAAAAGAACATATTTATATTACAGGCCCCCGGTGGATATGGAAAAAGTCATTTTTTGAGAGAAATCCCCAAGATAATGGGAAGGTTAAGTTCAGATCGAGAGGTTTGGTTTATTAGGATCGGTGTGCGTGATATCCAAGAAGCTTTCAACGACGAAATAGGTGCCCGAGAAAACGCTAACAATAAGCACAAGTACTTATTCGTCTTAGACGATACAGATCGTGTAGATGACATTGAAAATATACTTCTATGCATAACAAATACTGGGATCGATGCGAAGCTAGTGTTAGCCTTAAGGACATCAGGAATGTCTGCATTAGATGATATCTTAATATCCACAAATTGCAGAAGTCAATCAGTTGTCACTTCTATTCCACAATGGACAGATAGTGAATTGAACATATTATTAAAAACTATAGCCAAAAAAGACGACATTAAAGATATTGATTTAATAGTCAGAAGATACCGAAATCCTTTTTTTATCGTCAAAATTGGGGAACGTATAAGAGATATTGATAATTTTGATTATGCTTCTTTTAAAGAAACTATTGTTGAATCAGTAATCAGTGACTCGAAAAGAATTCTCTCTGACAATATAGATGCTGATTGTTTATTACTCCACCTTAGTTTAATTAGTCCAATTAACATTTCTGATACTCGCACTATAGATAAACTATCAGAAGAATTAAAAGTTGATGTAAAAGAACTAACGGCCTCACTGCATCAATTAGGTAAAAGCGGTGTGTTACGATCAATTGGAAATATTTTTAGATTTACCCCAGATATGACAGGTGATGTTTTTCTCTTAGATAAAATGCATTTCCTGAGCGAGGGCGAGCGAAAGAAAATATTTCTGTATTGGTTTGATACTCATTCCAAAAACATATTCTGCAATTTAGGATCCACAATTAGATATGGTGATAGCGATTACTTATTGCCAATTTTGAATGATGTTATCTCGAGTTGGATAACCAATACATCAAAATATGATGACTATGATAAAAGGCTTATACTTGAAAATCTTGAAGCAATATGCGCTAAAGTGCCTGATAAAAGTTTAGACCTGCTTTGGGCCTTTCTGGATAATTCAACACTAACAACAGACGCATATGGGCCCGTAATAAACAAATTGATCCATAGTGATTTTAATCGAAGTGATATTATAAAAATTATTGTAGCAATGATAAATGAATGCAAGGGTGGCACGTATGACAATTATAAGCCAAGCACTTTAATCAAAGAATGTGTCTGCCCTCTTGACAATGACATAGAAAGCCAAATATTGCCATCAATGTCCATTCTCGAGGGATTCTTAAATAGTGATGATAATACAGATGAAATAGAACTATTAAAAGTAGCATGTGCTGAAATTTTAGCCTCTGCACATGAATTTAGAAGATCGTCCGATGATAAGCTCGAAATTGGAAGCAAAGTATTAAATATGACAGATCATGTGATAAAAATGCGAGATACTGGGGTATTAATTATAAAAAAAATGCTCAAAAGCAAACATGCTTTTGTGCGAATAAAAGCTGTTGAAGTAATTGAGTCTATCGGAAAGGGATATATGGGGCTTGGACCAACCACCATTCCTTTGAAAGACAAAATTATTGCAGAAAGAGAAGATATTTTGTGCTTCATCGTAAATGAAAATATTGTTGATAATGAAAAGGAATTAGATGTTTTAAGTACTTTTGAAGATTTGGTTTTTCATTTTTGGGCCAGAAAGGATGTGCCAGATGAAATAATAGTTCCATTGTTTGATAAATTTACTTATACACCTGAATATCGTATTTTTCGATACTATTCATCACGATGGGGCATTTGTGGAGATGTAAAGCCACAGCTGGGCAGTGTTCCCCCATCTAAAGAACGATGGAACTGGGCTGTGGATAATTTATTACATAGCAATATAAATTTAAAGCCCGAAGACTTTACTAAGGAAGTAATTTTTTTAAATCAAAAATATTCTACTCCATCAAGTATTGCCATTTTTCTTCATGAGTTAAATGAGAAAGCTAATGTGGTTTCTGCAACTGCTCCATTTTTAAGAGAATGGTTTAAGCATAATCCTGAAGCATTTAAACTTCTCCGCTTTGAGACTGCAGCATGGAGTAAAGTTCCTCTAATTTTTAAATATACCATTTTTTATGATCTAGTACATGCATATCCTGAAGCAGTAAAAAGAATTATAGATGAAGTTTTATTAGCACAAGAAATCCCATTAGATGAGGCAAAAATAGCCTTAGATATTTTCTCATATGATTTACCTGGAATTGATAGAATCAATATTGCAGACATAATATCTAATAAAAAGATAGATGAATTAAACCTTATAATTCTTGAAAAAATAAGATCAATATCTAAAAATAATTCAGCTAAAGAAATAGCAGAAATCACATTAATAGTGTTGAAACAATTGAGTTTAGAATCTAAATTGAAGGCTATATACCACATTGCTTTTATTTTGTTCGATAAAACAAAAGAATACAAAAAAGAATTTTTGAATATAACTGGAGAGGAATTGAGAAACACGCTTATTTCTAATAGGAAATTAGATCATTACGATTTTGAAATATTGTCTCTTATTGTTGATAACGTAAATAAGTTAGTAGATTTTATCAATGTGCGCTTGGAAAAAGAAAACGAGGTTAACAAGCATTCAGAATACGAAGCAGTTCCCTTTGATGGCATAACTATAATTTCAAAAAGAATCAAAAATATAGATGATTATTTATTTGTTTTAAAGCACGTTCTGCAATGGGATAAAAAATATAGTGGGCTAACATATTATAGTGTTTCAAAAATATTCGACCAAATTGCAACATTAAGAAATGAATCCAACGAATTATATTTAGAAAAAAGCGTAAAAACATTTTTTAATAAACAAAAGTTTAGAGAATTACTGGATTGTTTGTTTCATTTACCATTAATACCAAATAATATGCATATATTTGCAGATGCTATAAGCAAAAGTAAAGTATTTGGATACGAGGAGAATATGACAAAATTGCTACGTGACAAGCTTTACCCGGAGGGCGGATGGTTCTCTTCTGTTGGTGAAACCCCCAAAGCATTTATAGATAAAAAAAATGTCTTTAAGAAGTTAGCTGAAGTCGCTCCGCGTGGGTTGTTAAAAAATTGTTTGGAAGAATGCTTAATCAGTGTTGATAAAATGATAAACAAGCATAAAGACGATGAGGAAAATAGATTTCATTCTAAATAAGAGAGGATTGTATGATTATTTTTCGAGAAGAAATATTTAAAATCATTGTACGAAGATATCCTAATGAAGTTCGAGAAGAGCATCTTCTTTCTGAATTGGAATATTCTTTTCCTGAAAAGCATCTAGAACGTGAAGCCAAAAATGCTTTAATTGAACTGCTAGAGAAAAAAATTATAGATAAACATATTCATCCATATTCTCATCAGGGATATGAAGAGGAAATAACCAGCTATTTCCTAACACGGGATGTTTATAGAAATATCAACCGAATTAAAATTGGGAATAAACATTTTATTCGTTTGCTTGATAAGGATCGTTTCAGGGTAGATGATATAAATTATTTGGTAGAAGAATTATCAAATTGCTCAGATGAAACAAATAAAAGGATTGATAAATTACATGCATCAATAAATAATACCAAAAAAGATATTTCTAAAGAAGTATTCGATGAAATCAAAAAATCTATAAGGTGGTGGAGTTTCTTTCTAATTGCTATTTCAGGATTGATTATCGCAATAATTGTTAACAGGATTAAAATATGTGAATTTTTTAAAGATTTACTTTAAAATGATAAAATTAAATACACCATCTTTTTAATGTAATATAATTTGCTATATATACTATTTTATGGACTACAAAAAGGGAAAGCACCTATTTAAACAAAAAATAAGGAGTACTTTATGGCCGCAAAAAAGACCCAGCCACCAAAAACGAAAAGAACTGTCATAGTACATAAAAAAGATATTAAGGTAGATAATATCTTTCAGTTGCTAAGTGTTGTTGAGAACAATATTCAGGAGCTTAACAGAATGTATGCAGAGCTTCCCGGTAGTAATCATAGGGATGTCGGCGGACGGATGAAACCAACAACAAAACAAATTGAAATAGCAAAACAGATCAAAAGCGCTCAAGCTAGAGCAGATAGATTAATGAGGATAATTGAAAAGCAAGGGTTTTAAGACGCACCCTTAAATGAAACTTGTGATTTTAAAGGGCATTCGTATAGTAATTATTATGTTTAAATAAGGATTATAAATTTGATTGAAATAAAAAAAATTGAAATTTATTATTTTCGTTCAATTTACAGCTTAAAAAATGATAATTTAAAGGATTTAACAATATATGCCGGTAAAAACGATATTGGAAAATCTAATATTCTAAAAGCATTAAACTTATTTTTTAACGGTAAACCGGATTGGGATACTGCTTTTGATTTCAAAAAAGATTTTTCCTATAAAAGAAAAAACGAATCGATTAAATTAAAAACACGCCAGTTTATTCGTATTGCAATTCGGTTTAAAAGAGGCGATCGTTATCAAAATAGTTTACCTGAAGAATTTACTATAACACGCACATGGTATCGCAATTCACCTGTTCCAGATGAAAAAAATTCTCTTATGAGAGAGCACAAAAAAGAGAAAAAACCAAAATGGTCTATTGGGCGAGCTAATGCCAGTCTTCAAAGGTATCTTAATACTATGAAATTTGAGTATATACCCGCAATCAAAGATAATTTATTTTTTGCGTACATGTTAGGACGCTTACAGCATATAATTTTTGCAAAAGGCTCCAATGAGTCTACAGTTAAAGAATCAATAGAAGGATTGAATAGTACGATTTCATCTGAAATTAAGAATCTTCAAGAGGAATTTGCGCTTATTACAAAAATAGATACCCAAATTAATTTACCTGAAAAGTTGTCTGATTTATTTAAAGCATTTACTGTGAGTACAAAGGAACAAGGAGGACATCTTCCATTACAGCAACGAGGAGATGGTATTCGCACAAGATTTATACCGTCTTTACTGCACCATATCTCGCAGAATTCAAAGCTATATTTCATTTGGGGTTTTGAAGAACCTGAGAACAATCTTGAATATTCTCTAGCAATCGAATTAGCAGAAAAAATGGCTAAAGAATATTCTCGAGATTCTCAAATATTTATAACAACTCATTCCCCTGCTTTCTTTTCTTTAACAGATAAGAATGTAACCGTATATCGTGTTTTTAAAAATGATATTGGTACAGCATGCATAAATCTAGCTATTAATAGTCAAGAAACGTCTGATCAATTATGGGTTGAAATGGGGCTTATGGAATTTCAAATCAAATCGCAGAACGAATATCGAAAGAAACTTGATCTTTTAAAGAAAGAACAAGAAGAATTAGAAAAAATAAGAAAAGAGAGCAACATGGCAAATATGCCAGTTTTACTAACCGAGGGAAAATGGGACGAATTAATACTTAATAGTGCATGGTCCAAACTCTACCCTAATCAAAAGATTCCTTTTAAAATTATATGTTCTGATCCGTATCAAGGAGCGAGTGCAAATTCTTTTGGAGGGGTGGATATAGTTAAACGTAGCTTAGAGTCAACACGTAAAGATCAGGAATTCACCGTAGGATTGTTTGATAGAGATGTGACAGGATACAATAAAGGATTCAAAGGTTTAAGTAATAATTTCTCTGACAGCTCTTTTAGTGAAAATGTAAAAATTCATAAAGCCGGAACTTCTGCAGCCATAGTTTTGCCCGCTATAGAAAGCCGTCGGGAACATGCTGCGGTATATAATCTTGAAATTGAATTTTATTTTGATGATCCATATTTGCAAAAGAAAATCGAAAAAAAAGGATTGGAGCTAAAACCTAGGCTAATAAAAACTACTGTTATTGGAACAAGCGTAGAGGAGATTGTTAATGCGACCGAACCTCATTTGTTTAAAATAGTAGACTCGACTAAAAAGTATTTTGCGGAGAAAATAGTTCCTACACTACCAAAAGAAGCTTTTATTAATTTTGAAATACTTTTTGATTTAATAAACACTACTATGAATTATTCTAAAAAATCAAAACATAACAAATAATTGATTATAATGAACAATAAAACAAAGCATATTAGCCTCTTAATAGCTTTTCTAGTTAGTTTTATATTTACCACTAAAGCTTTCCCCTTCCCAGCAGATATCGAAGACATAAGCGGTAAAAAATATTTCCAAAAAACGAAACAATCCTTAGTAAACGCAAAAGAATCTATACATGTCGTGATGTTTGTCATGCGTGTATCAAAACAGAAGCACAACACAAAACCCCAGCAATTAGTTAATGAACTGATCAATGCACATAAAAGAGGTGTTGATGTAGAAGTGATACTTGATCAGAACATTGACTTTTTGAATAAGCGATCAAAGAAACTGCAAAAAGAGATTAAAAGCATGGAGGCATATAAACAGCTGAGAGATGCCGGTGTGAAAGTATATTATGATGATTCCACGCGCTATACACATGCTAAAGTTATTGTTATTGATGGGGCAACAGTGATTCTTGGTAGTACAAACTGGACAAAAGCGGCTTTGGAAAGAAACATTGAGGTAAGTGTATTAATAAATTCTGATCAAATGGCGAAAGAGATACTTGAGTACATAAAACAAATAAAACGTAACAAAGAGATAGAGACATATGTCAGTAAAGCACAAGAGGTCGTACCAGTAAAAATAGAGTTTATGAAAAATCCTGAACATGGACCACAGATGGTACATAAACATGCTGAACGTGTATTTGATGTTTATTTGTTTTTGTTGAAAGAATATGACGGTAACACTGAAGGTAGAATAACATTGTTTTATGATACAGTCGCAAAATATTTGGGGATGGATTTAACTGATCGAACAGCATACAGAAGACAGATCATAAAGGTGTTAAGAAAACTTGAAACCAGGCATAAATTAATAAAGTATGTGCCGCGGCATGCGAAAGAAGCGAGAATTACTTTGCTTGATTATGATGATAGTGAAAAAGCATATAGTGATCCGAAAAAGAATCTGTTTGAGTTACCGGAAGATTATTTTGATTATGGATGGCGAGGGAATTTATCTTTTAGTGGGAAATATTGTTATTTTATTAATTTGATTAATGCGGGTGCTAATGGGGTTACGGCTAAACGTGTTTCAACAACTAACCATGTTCCACCGCGTAGGAGTCACTTTGTGCCACCTACGCGGAGTAACCCAACTAACGGTGTTTCAACTGACGGTGTTTCAGCTAATAACCATGTTCCACCGCGTAGGAGTCACTTTGTGCCACCTACGCGGCGGGGGCCACCTACGCGGAGTAATATTGTGAGTGGGGGTGTGTGGTCAGAGAGTCTTGCTGATATAACTGAAGAGTATGGGGGTGTTAGCCAGGATGTTATCTGTAAGGGGATGGATGAGCTTAGGCGAAAGAGATTAATTGAAGTGGCATATGATACTTTAACCGGTAAACCGTACGAGAAAAGATCACCAAAGATATATAAAGTATTAAAATTATATGATTTTGAGAAATTACTGAATAAACTTAAAAAGGTAGAGGATAAATATGGTAAAAAGGAATATAATATAGCTAGGGGATATGCTCAAATAGTTTTTGAAGAATATCATCCTGAAGCAATAGAAGATATAATACTTAAGACTAAAGAATACGGTAAAGAAAAGGTTGAAAAGGCGTTTGATATAGTTGCCCAGAAGAATAAGGATAATCCTAAGAGGAAGTACAGCTATGTTGTGGGGGTGTTGGAGAACTGGGGGATTAAAAAGTAGTGTTCCACTGCGTAACCCGTGTTCCACCGCATAGGAGTCACTTTGTGCCACCTACGCGGAGTAACACTATGGCCGACTGCGGTGGTGGTGGGGATGGGTAAACTGTGTTCCATAAACCATGTTCCACCGCGTAGGAGTCCCTTTGGGCCACCTACGCGGAGTAACACTGATTAGCAGGCTCGAAGAGCCTCAACGGGAGGGGATAAAAATGGAAATGAAAGAACAAGGGAATGTGGAAAAAGAAGTAAAATCGTCTTGTAAGACTAAGGGTGGTGACGGAGCTTGTGGCGTTGCTGTATACGGGCTCGGTATTATTGGTGCTGCGATATATTACATATCAGCTGCAACAGGTTTTTGGCCTGGGGTAGTAGGGTTTTTAAAAGCGCTCGTATGGCCGGTATTTTTAGTTTATGAAGTGCTTAAGTTTATAGGCGCTTAAGATACAAGCACGATTGTAGTGTTTTTACCGTGTCGGTGGGATAAATCGTGTTCCACCGCGTAGGAGTCACTTTGTGCCACCTACGCGGAGTAACATTGGGGCCACCTACGCGGAGTAACACTCCGGAGTGATTTTGGAAAAAATATTATGAATAATGAAAACAGTGAGCTGATCGAAAATTTAAAAAAACATGTGATAAAACTTTCTGATGAAATCGGTGATCGGAGTGTTTTTAAATATGAGCAACTCTGTGAGGCGGAAAAATATATTACTGAAGAGCTTGTTTCTTACGGATATACGGTTACGTTTCAAGAATACACAATACTTAACAAGCAGGTAAAAAATATTATTGTTACAAGGCGCGGAACAAAGACCCCTGAAGATATGATTATTGTTGGTGCACACTACGATAGTACTTTAAATCCCGGTGCGGACGATAATGCCAGCGGTGTTGCAGGACTTCTTGAGCTTGCACGGTTCATGGCAGATAAAAATACCGGCTCAACAATAGAATTTGCCGCTTTTCCCGCTGAAGAACCGCCATTTTTTGATTCTGAAGATATGGCTAGTCTTGTGTATGCAAAAGCAGCTAAAAAAGGAAAAGTAAATATTAAGGGTGTTCTCATACTTGAAATGATAGGGTATTTTGATAAGAAGCCCCGAACCCAGACGTATCCTAATTTTGCCGGGGCACTTGTTTATCCCAACAGGGGAGACTTTATAGCAGTTTTGGGAAATCTTAAATCCATTAATCTTGTTGGTGCAATACGATCCTGTTTTAAGAAGCAGTCACGGTTTCCGATGAAACCAATTATCACCTTCAATTATGCTTCTGCAGTACATTTCTCTGATCACTGGGCATTCTGGCAGGAAGGCTATCGCGCTGTGATGATAACCGATACATCTTTTTACCGGAACCATCATTATCATACTGAAACTGATACGTACGATACGCTCGATTATGAAAGTATGGCTGAGATTGTGAGGGGTCTGAAAGGAACGCTTATTGAATTGGGTAAGTGATACGTAGTATAATAAACTATTAAAGAGGGGATATATGAAACTGACAAATGATCTGTTTAAGATTGATGCCGCAAAAACAGCGGAAGTAGCCTCGGAATTTATAAAAAAAGAAGTCAAGGAGCTGGGAAGGGACGGAATAGTTGTCTCTATGTCTGGCGGGCTCGATTCGAGTGTTGTGGCATCGCTCTGTGTTAAAGCGTGTGGCACGGATAATGTTGTCGGTCTTATGCTTCCGGAAAGGCAGGGAAACCCGGAAGCTGAGATTTACGCGAAACAGGCTGCCGCTTTTCTTGGTATCAAAGCCAAAAAGATAAATATATCGAGAAATTTGAGGGCTATTGGAACATATAGGGCCGCAATATCTTATATACCGACTAAGAAGCTGAGAGATTTTGTCGCAAAAAAATTCATGTCTTCAAGTAATGACAATTTTCTTCTAGAGAATTTGAAAGGATCGAAGACAAAGCTGATGAGAAATGCGGCTGCGAGTATTTATTCGAAACAGAGAATACGAGCTGTTGTACTCTATAAATTTGCTGAGGAAAATAACCTGCTTGTGGTCGGTGCCGCACATCTTACCGAAGACCTTGTCGGTCTTTTTGTTAAGTTTGGCATAGATGATGTTGCTGATGTGATGCCAATAAAGAAGCTGTTTCGGACACAAGTAATGCAACTGGCAGAATATTTGGAACTGCCAAAAGAAATAGCCGGAAGAAAACCGAATCCCGATGTTATTCCGGGAATAGATGATAAATATTTCGGTATGCTGGGAATATCCGCTGATAAGATCGATCTTCTGCTGTATGGTCTGTTGCATGATGTTAGCAGTGACGATATTGCCAGCCAGCTTGATATTGAGAAGAGAAAAGTAGAGGAAGTTAAAGAATTGATACAGTTATCGGATCATATGCGAAACCCATCGCTCGCTCCGTAGATATAAATATACACATTGTAAATTTTTATAATCTAAAACAAAAGGAGATTAGTATGAAGCTTTACGTGGGAAATTTATCTTATGAGGTTACTGAAGATGATTTACGGTTGGCTGTAGAAACATTCGGGACGGTTGAATCTGTCAACATCATAATGGACAAGTTTAGTGGTCGACCAAAAGGATTTGGATTTGTGGAGATGTCCTCCAAAGAAGAAGGGCAAGCGGTAATCGATGGCCTAAATGGTAAAGAGCTAAAAGGCAGAGAGCTTAATATAAATGAGGCTCGTCCTCGCCCAGAAGGTGGTAGCAGGGGTGGACCAGGTGGTAGCAGAGGTGGGCAAGGTGGTAGCAGAGGAGGATATGGCGGTAGCAGAGGTGGGCAAGGTGGTAGCCGTGGAGGATATGGCAGTAGCAACAGAGGTGGGCAAGACCGTGGCAGAGGAGACTCAAGGGGTAACCGTTAGATTCTAATTATCAACATCGATAAATGGTTGCTGTAACCGTTTAAATAAAATAAATGAAAGGGGGATGTGATGGTAGGGAGAAAATATGTATTATCTGCGGCTGTTCTAATTGCTATACTCGTTGGGTTGTCTTTCCAGAATGTTATGGGGGCAGGGCTATCTAAAATACCGATAGATCTGAAGAAAGTGTCTGAAGAGGACAGAGATAAAGAGATATTAAGAGTTGGCATAATAGCAGAATATGACGCCATAAATCTGTATGAACAAATGGCGGCGTATGCAAAAAATCCCATGATAAAAAAAGTTTTGCTTGATGTTGCAAGAGAGGAAAAGATTCATATAGGAGAGTTTCAAGCTCTTTTAATGAGTATTGATAAAGAACAGCTTGAGGAAATGCAAAAGGGTGAAAAAGAAATAGAGGAAATGATGGAAAAAAAGTAGATTGAATACCATTTTCTAGCGAAGAGATATATATGAATCGTGTGGGTGAAAAGATTGGCTGGGTTGGAGGATGGATTGGCGGGTTTCTCTGGATTTTAGGATTTTGTGTCGTATGGATGTTTTAGGGTGAAATGCTCTATGGATTAAGAAAATCTATTTTTAACGGTGATGTTTTCGGGTGGATTGTAAAGTTAAATGCCGTAAATAGTGGTCATTTTTCATTTAAGCTGCGATCTCCTGAAGTTCTCTTTCAAACCCCTGTTGAGCAGATTGAAAATTTAGTATCTTGCGTGGGTAATTATTA
>JAVCCP010000054.1 GCA_030765405.1 Candidatus Ancaeobacter aquaticus
CCGTTTTTGTTGTAACGTGTTGTGGTTATCATGTTTACAGCATATCATAAACGGAGGGAATTACAAGAAAACAATTTATGTAAATTGTTTAAATATAAAGACTTATGCGTTTTGCATAAGGCATAAATAGATAAATAGAGGAGGTAGTGTATGAATCCTGATATTCAGGCAATTAACGAAAAGGTAAAAGCAAAAAATGAGTTTGTGAACAGGCTCTATTATGAGATGGGTAAAGTTATTGTCGGTCAAAAATATATGATTGAGCGACTTCTAATAGGTCTTTTAGCGGATGGGCATATTTTGCTTGAAGGTGTTCCGGGTCTTGCAAAAACGATGAGTGTGCGCGTTATGAGCGATTGTATAGATGCGAAATTTAGAAGGATACAGTTTACGCCGGATCTTCTTCCTGCAGATCTTATCGGTACACTTATATATAATCCAAAGGACGGTAATTTTACGACAAAAAAAGGTCCGTTGTTTACGAATATACTCTTAGCTGATGAAATTAACCGTGCGCCTGCTAAAGTGCAAAGCGCGCTATTAGAGGCGATGCAGGAGCGTCAGATAACAATCGGTGAAGAAACGTTTACGCTTGATGCACCGTTTTTGGTTTTGGCTACACAAAACCCAATTGAACAGGAAGGTACATATCCATTGCCTGAAGCACAAGTTGACCGGTTTATGCTAAAACTTAATGTTTCATATCCTAACAAAAAAGAAGAACGAGAAATACTTGAACGAATGGGTGAGATTAGTAAAAAAATCTCGGTAAACAAGGTCGTTACTACTCAAGAAATCTTGGAAACGCGAAAAGTTGTTAATGAAGTGTATATAGACGAAAAAATTAAAGACTATATTGTTGATCTGGTTTTTGCCTCACGTGATCCGAAGATGTATAACCTGCCAATACAGCAATTTATCGAATATGGTGCGTCACCGCGAGCATCTATTTACCTTAGTGTTGCGTCTAAAGCATATGCGTTCTTGCAGGGTCGCGGCTATGTGATTCCGCAAGACGTGAAGAATATAGGTATGGATGTTTTACGTCACCGCGTGATCGTGAGCTATGAAGCAGAAGCAGAAGATATGACTTCGGAAAATGTAGTTAAGAAAATATTTGATGAAATACCGGTTCCGTAACTCGTATCTCGTTAAACGTGACTCGATAAAATAATAAATACAAGAAATAAAAGACTTTAAAATGATATTTAAAATAAAAATACAATTTACGAAATACGAAATACTAAATACGAGATACGGGTAACGAAAATATGATTCCAAAAGAGATATTGAAAAAAGTTAGGCATATTGAAATACGCACATCGCGTATAGTGAATGATATTTTTGCCGGTGAATATGAAAGTGTCTTTAAAGGGCGGGGGATGGAGTTTGATGAAGTCCGTGAATATCAGCCCGGTGATGAGGTGCGTACCATTGATTGGAATGTGACTGCACGAATGGGGCATCCGTACGTTAAACGTTTTGTTGAGGAAAGAGAATTAACGGTGATGCTTCTTGTTGATGCAAGTGCGTCAGGTAAATTTGGGTCAGTGAAATGGACGAAAAATGAAATGGCAGTGGAACTCTGTGCTGTTCTCGCGTTTGCCGCCATAAAAAATAATGATAAAGTCGGACTCATTATTTTTACTGATGGTGTTGAAAAATTTATTCCGCCGAAGAAGGGTTCAAAACATGTGCTGAGAGTGATAAGAGAGATGCTTTATTTTAAGCCTACCGGCCGTAAAACAAATATTTCTTCCGCTATTGAGTATCTTAATAAAGTAAGTAAGCATCGTACGGTAACATTTCTTGTAAGTGATTTTATCGCCGAAGGATATGAGAAGGCACTTTCTATTGCAAATAAAAGACATGATGTTGTGGCACTCCATATATCTGATCCGAGAGAGTTGGATCTCCCTAAAATTGGATATATTGAACTGGAAGATGAAGAAACAGGTGAGACCATACTCATAGATACGAATGATCACTCGGTGCGTAGCGGTTTTAGTGATGCCACTCGTTTTGATAAAGATCGGCGTGAAACATTCTTTAAGTCTATTGGACTTGATTATGTGACGCTTCAAACCGATAAACCGTATATCGAACCTTTGATGAAATTTTTTAAAACAAGAGAAAAGAGACTCTAGGAAGTTTTACATGGCACGATACATACTCTTTATACCGATTATTATATCAATTATTAGCTTACATCTTTCCTGCACCAAAAAGACCGATCAAGAATGGGCTGCGAAAGAGCGTGACCTTATATATGCCAATGCCTATGTTAATAAAACAGTCGGTGCGATCGGTGACAAGATACGCTATACCATAAAAGTGAAGTATAAAGATGGGGTCGCTGTAACACTCCCTGATTTTTCTGAAGAAATTGGCGGTTTTGCCATACTTGATGTAAGTGAAAAACCAGTTCGCGAAGAAGGTGATTATAAAAATATTACCCGATCGTACAAATTGCAAACATATACACCCGGGGCATATATCATTCCAGAAGCGACAGTTGCCTATACTGATATTGAAGGCAAGACTCACGCAATAATAACTCCTCAGATATTCGTTGATATAAAAAGTACGATAAAAGAAGGCGAAAAAGTAACCGATATCAGAGATATAAAACTCCCTGTGTTTTTAAAGGAGCAATTGATGCTCTATGTCATTATAGGTGGAAGCGCTCTTGTTGTACTTGTTATCATTCTTTTGGGAGTATATTACTATCGCAAAAAATTACGAGATAGGTTGCGTTACGTGCCACCTCGCGCAGCACATGAAATTGCGTTTGAAGAGCTCGAGAAATTGCGTGCAATGGACCTCGTAAAGCAGGGAAAAATGAAGGAATACTATATTATTCTTTCGGATATTGTGCGGCACTACATTGAGAGACGGTTCTCAATAAAAGCAAAAGAACAGACAACGCAGGAATTTTTGTATGAGGTAGCCACATCTGCTGCCTTTGCTGAAGGGCCTAAAGATACTATTAGAAAATTTCTTGAAATATGCGATATGGTGAAATTTGCAAAATATGGGCCGGTTCCGCAAGAAGCTGAAGAAGCGTATGTGAGTGCACATGAGTTTGTTTTATCAACTGTTCCGAAAGAAGAATCCGATGAGGATTCAAATAATGTGGTTAATAAAACAACACAGAAGGTAAAAGGTGCATAATGTTAACATTTAAAGATCCATTGATATTGGTCTTACTTGTGCTTTTACCACTTCTTTTTATTGTATATAAAAAATTTGTCAAGAAAGCGAGTGTTAAATACTCAGATATTCGTATTCTTAAAAAGGTGCGGCACTCAAAATCAAAAACATTTCGTTATATTCCATTTACACTGAAGGCGTTTGCGATGGCACTTATCGTTATTGCTCTAGCCGGGCCACGACAAGGGGAAGAGCTCTCATCGATTAAAACTGAAGGGGTAGACATCATGCTGTGTGTAGACATATCAGGGAGTATGCGTGCAGAAGACTTTTTTCTTGGTGGTAAAAGACAGAATCGACTCGCTATTGTTAAGCAAATCGTCAAAGAGTTTATTGAAAACAGAGTTGCAGATAGAATCGGCATGGTGGTTTTTGCGGGGCGTGCTTATACACAGTGTCCGCTTACCATGGATTATGGAGTTCTTCTGACGCTTCTTTCTCATGTGCAAATCGGTATGCTTGAAGACGGTACCGGTATAGGGTCAGCGCTCGCGATCGCTGTTGATAGACTGAAGGATACGAAGGCGAAAAGTAAGGTTATCATACTTCTCACTGACGGTATCAACAATGTGGGAAAGATCGATCCTTTGACTGCAGCAGAAATAGCTAAATCTTTTAAGATTAAAGTATATACCATAGGTGCGGGAACCCGTGGTTTGGCGCCGATTCCTGTACGGGATTATTTTGGCAATGTAGGGTATCAAAAGGTAAAGGTTGATGTTGATGAAGATACGTTAGAAGAGATCGCTGAACTGACCGGCGCAAAATATTACCGAGCAACAAATACTGAGTCGTTACGTAAAATATATAGAGATATTGATTCATTGGAAAAAACAAAAATTGAGACAAAACTTTATATGAAATATAAAGAGTTGTTTCCCTATTTTCTTTTACCGGGATTTCTACTTTTGATACTTGATATACTATTGTCTAACACGATTTATAGGAAATTACCTTAAATAGCGTTTAGTATTTAGCGTATAGCGTATAGTCTATAGTACAAAAATAAAATAGTGAAAAAGTAAGGTGATCAAAGATTATGCAATTTGGAAAACTTGAATACATACAGTTATTATGGGTTGTTGTGGCGGTTGCGTTCTTTCTGTATTATGCGTTTCGAAAGAAGCAGGTGGCCCTAGAGAAGTTCAGTGAGCATACGCTTCTTAAGAACTTGGTTGCAAATGTAAGTTTTAAGAAACAAAAAATCAGAGCATGTATTGTTATTGCAGCACTTTCTTTTGTTGTTCTTGCGCTCATTGATCCGAAATGGGGGTATCATTGGGAAGATGTGAAACGCAAAGGGGTAGACATTGTTATAGTACTTGATACATCCAAAAGTATGCTTGCAAAAGATATGAAACCGAATCGGCTTAAGGTAGCAAAGCGAGGTATAGAGGATTTTGTAAATGTTCTACGCGGTGATCGTGTTAGCTTGGTTACTTTTGCTGGAACAAGTTTTATTCAGTGTCCTCTTACAACCGATTATGCTGCCTTCAAGATGTTTCTTGATGATGTAACGGTAGAGTCTGTTCCGCGCGGGGGGACAAATATTGGCGGTGCTATAATAACAGCACTGAAAGCGTTTCCTAATAAAACTGACGATAATAAGATCATTATATTAATTACGGATGGGGAAGATCATAGCGGTACGATGATAAAGGCTGCACGTGAAGCTAAAAAGAAAGGGGCAGTTATTTATGCAGTTGGAATAGGAAACCCCATCGGAGCGCCCATACCGGTGATGAATGCGCGGGGAGTTGAAACATACAAAAAAGATAGTCAAGGCAATGTTATATTAACGAAAGTTGATGAAGAGGGATTGAAACAAGTCGCTTTCGAAACAGGTGGTGCGTATTTATCCGCATCTGCCGGGAGTATCGGGCTTGAACGTATATACGAACAAAAAATAGCAAAACTCGAAAAGAAAGAATTTAATAAGTCTCGTAAACGTGTGTTTAAAAGTAGATTTCAGATACCACTTGCAATTGCCTTTATACTTCTTTTATTTGAAGTTGTTATTGGAGATAAAAAGAAAATAAGAAAAACATGAATATCACAATGAATAATAAAATATGCATATTATTTGTTATTGCCTTATCGCTTGGCCATATTGCCTGGATTAATACTCCAAGCAGTAAAGTCAAGGAAGGGAATAAGCTTTTTGAAGAAAAGAAATATGATGAAGCGCAAAAGAAGTATTTAGAAGCACAGCTAGAAAAACCTGAAAGCGAATCGCTCTTTTATAATATTGCAAATGCAGAATATAAAAAGAATAAATATAAAGACGCGGCTGAGCTATATGCAAAGGCTGCTCAGACTGGAGATACACTTCTTGCACAAAAAGCATTGTATAATACAGGAAATGCGCTTTTTAGACAGGGGAAGCTTAAAGAGGCATTGGAAATATATAAAAAAGCGATAGACCTTGATGAAACTGATAAAGATGCAAAATATAATCATGAGTTTGTTAAGAAGAAAATTGAAGAAATGAAAAAACAAGCTCAAAAGAGAGAACAGCAGCAAAAACAAAAAAAACAACAACAGAAAGATAAACAGCAACAACAGCAACAAAATCAGCAGCAGCAACAGCAAAAACAAGACGGACAGCAGCAAAATCAGAATAAGGATCAGCAAAAACAACAAGACAAACAAAAAGAGCAGCAAAAGAAAGAAGAAGAAAAAAAGAAAGAGCAGAAGAAGGAAGAGCAAGACAAGAAAGAACAAGCAAAAAAAGATGAAGAAAAACAGCAGCAGGACAAAAAAGATAAAGAGCAAGATAAAGATAAAAAAGAAGATCAGGAAAAACAGGATAAGAAACAAAAAGAACAGCAAGAACAGGAACAGAAAAAGAAGGAAGAACAAAAGAAAAAAGAAGAGCAAAAAAAGAAAGAGGAAGAAGAGAGAAGAAGGCAACAGCAGAAAGAACAAGAGAAAAAAGAACAAGAAGAAGAAAAGAGGAAACAAGAGGAAAAAGAAAAACAAGATAAAATGAAACCTGAGGGAGAAGATCAGAAAGAACCTCAAGAAGGTGAGGGTGAACCTCTCCCTATGGAACCCAAGAAAGAACTTTCTCTTGAAGAAGCTAAAAATCTGCTACAATGGTTGGGTAAAGAAGATAGGGAATTAACGCCACAATATAAAAGAATGAAAAAGTACCGGGAACCTCCTGTAGGTAAAGACTGGTAGTAAAAATTCAAAATTTAAAACTAAAAAGTAAAAGAAATAGGGTGCACTATGAGTGATAGTGATCGCAGGCAATATCCAAGATACATAACTGATCTTTCAGCGTATTGTTATAAGATTCATATGGATGGGAATAATGAGTCATATTTAGCTAAAATAAAGGGATGTATTGGAAACAAAGATGGTGAGGTTATTGAGGCGAATAAAGTTACCGATATATCAAAAGGGGGACTGTTTCTTGCGACTATTGCGGCGTTTTGTGTAGATACAATCGTTGTTGTAGAATTATTTTTCCCGGAGGAACAAGACATAATATCTACAGTCGGTGTTGTTAAGTGGACTTTAGAATTAAAAGGGGATCATCCCTATTCATTTGGGTTAGGGATACAATTTCTGTATGTAAAAAAGACTGAATGGGCTAAACTTGAGAAATATTTTGGGCAATTAAAACCTTATGAGATCTAATATATATACATGTATGCGTAAAATGAAATATGCAGGTTTTATAATCGCAATCTTTTTGTATGCGTTTACTGCGAGCGCGGCAGATGTATCATTTAATGCATCTGTTGACAAGGATAAGGTAGGACGTGATGACAGGATCATCCTTACTGTCACCGTAAGCGGCATGCAGAATTCTCCTGAACCAAAGCTTTCAAAGCTTGATGGATTTGCTATCGCTTCCCGCGCATCGTCGTCACAGTATAATATTATTAATGGTCGAATGTCAGCGAGTAAGAGCTATAAATACGTTTTAATACCTGAAAAGATTGGGACATTTACAATCGGTGCCGCGACATTGACGTATCGAGGGCAAGAATACAAGACTGACTCGATAAAAGTAGAGGTTATTTCAGGAAGTACGGTTAAGCGTGCGTCAAGAGTTGATAAAGATGTTCCTAAAGCAAAAAAAGTCGATTTAGGGGACCGTGTATTTATAGATGTTGAGGTAGATAAAAATGAGGTCTATATCAATGAACAGATAACAATGAAATTCAAGTTTTATAGGTATAACTTGAATATTGCTGATCTGCAATATATTCCTCCCACCACAAAGAATTTTGTTGAAGAAAATTTAGGTCAGCAGCGTGATTTTCGTGAAGTAGTAAATGGCATGGTCTATGATGTAATAGAATTAAAAACTGCACTTTTCCCTGTGAGCAGCGGTGAACTCGAGATCAGTCCTGCAAAATTAAACTGTAGTGTGCTGGTCAGAACACAGCGTCGACGCAGGGGAGGGGACTCAATATTTGGCGATATTTTTGGGGACTCAATATTTGATGATCCGTTTTTCGATAATTATGTAAAGTATCCTGTTCAGGTTGAGTCAAAGCCGATAAAAGTAACCGTAAAACCTTTGCCACAAGCCGGTAGGCCAAAAGGATTTAATGGTGCGGTTGGGTCATATACCATGGAAGTATCTCTTAACACGACAAAGGTTAAGGTTGGGGAACCAATTACCATAACAATGAAAGTGTTAGGAGAGGGAAATATTTCAGGGGTTAATCCGCCGCTAATAAAAGGTATCGAAAACTTTAAGACCTATGAACCTGAAGGTAAAGTGAGTCAAGGTGTTCGTGGCGGAACTATAGTCGGTGAGAAAGTATTTGAACAAGTAATGGTTCCAAGAAAAGAAGGCAAACAACTCATCCCATCAGTGATATTTTCATATTTTGATCCTCGTTACAGCAGTTATAGGGCAGTGTCACGAGGGCCCTTCACTATTGATGTTGCTCCTGCTCCTGCAGGGAGCGTCATGCATGGTTTTGACACTGATATGCCGATAAAGGCGGGAAAAAAGAAGGTGCGAATACTCAAGCAGGATATACTTTTTATTAAAACATCTCCGGGGAGAGTCGTTCGGTTAGGAAGTACACTTGTTACAAATCCACTCTTTATTATTTTAAATATTATTCCTCTTATATTGTTTGGCGGTGTGTATGTCACTTTACGAAAACAGAATCGTCTAAAAACTGATGTGCGGTACGCGAGAGGAAAAAGAGCGTATAAAATGGCGATAAAAAATCTTTCTTCAACACACAAAATAATGAAGGCTGATAATGAAAAACAGTACTACAGTCACCTGTATAAAGTCCTTACGAATTATATTGGTGATAAGTTAAATATTCCCAGCGGTGGTATGACTGCGCAAATTGTTGATGAAGTTTTGATGAAAAAGAATTTGGATAAAGATCTTTGTGTAAAAATAAAACAATTTTTCGAAGAATGTGACATGGGGCAATTTGCCGCGTCTCACCGCGATGTTGCGACAATGAAGAAATTGGCGAGTGAAGTAGAAGCTCTGATAAAGAACTGTGAGAGGGTGCTATGAGAAGGCTTTCAATTTTGTTTGTCACACAGGCCATATTGGTCATATGTTTATGTGCGCCTGGATTCGCCCAGAAACAGTACGATAATTTTTATAAAGGAAATATTGCCTACGAAAAAGGTGAGTATGACCAAGCTGCTCAAGACTACGAAGGATTTCTTAAAAACGGATATGAAAGCGGTAATGTTTATTACAATCTTGGAAACACCTATTGGAAACTAAGGAATATCGGTAAATCGATACTCTTCTATGAAAAGGCATTACGCCTCATGCCTGGTGATGCAGATACATTAGCGAATCTTAATTTTGTGCAAAGGGAACTCGAAGATGTACCAGAGAAGGATAACCGAAACTGGTTTCTGAGAATGCTTGACTATTTCTTTGCAGGAATATCATTAGATGGGTTAACTATACTGTGCGGCGTGTTTTTATGGATGGCCTGTATTGTCGGCATTGCATATTTATTCTTGAAGAATAGGTGGAGCAGTGGCTTGAAGTATCCTCTTATAGTCGGTAATGTTTTTATTGTACTATTACTTATTCTTGTTATTCGTGTTGAATTTTACGAGAATATACATTACGGGATTGTTCTCAATAAGGAAATTGAAGTAAAATACGGGCCTGTTGTGGGCGATGCGGTGGCCTTTACGCTTCATGAAGGTTCTAAGGTGTGTATGGAGCATGAATCACATGATTGGTATCAGATATATTTCTCAAAAGGTAAGGTTGGCTGGGTGAGAAAGTCTACTCTTGGTGTAATTTAGTAAAGGGGGTCAGGCCTACACATTTGACATGATTTTAATCATGTCAAATGTGTAGGCCTGACCCCAGGAACTAATTACTAATTCAATTCGTTATTAAGGCGTTTAGTTTCGTGCCGTAATTCTCTTATTATCTCAATGCTGAATGCAGGGTTTATTGACGGGCATATGGTGTGATTGTGCCACAGTGGGTCCAAATCTTCTGATATAAATCCGTTTTTCACTGCGCGAGTCCATTCAATTGTCCCCGGGATTGATGAATATGATGCAAGAAGAATGTGCGCCCCAAGATTATGGATAAACGCTATGTCGCGCTTGACATCATCTACTGTTTGTCCGGGGAGTCCTACCAATAGGTACATTTCTATTTCTCTGGATGTGAATCCATTATTGTTCAGGTTGGTGAGGGCCTGCTCGATTTCTGTATTAGTTACTTTATCGCCGGTATCCTTTTGTTTCTCAGGGATTGTTGTTTCTATACCCAACCTTATAGTTCTAAAGTCTAAAAGCTTTATAAGTGAAGCAACTTCTGGGGTAATGTATCGTGCATGTAACGCGTTTGGCGTGTGAAAATAAAAGTGCAGATTGTTCTCAAGAATTTTTTTCATAAGCGGGATGAAATGTGATTCGGCTTTATATAAAACTGCGTCATCATAAAAGGCGATATTTTCTATTCCGAGATCATGGTAATGGGTGAGTTCTTTAATGATAGAGTCATGGTCTCTCTGAATAAAATGTGGTTCTATCAGTTTTGATGCGCAGTAGGTGCATGAAAAGGGGCATCCGACACTTGTTTGCAAAGCCGCTGCATTATTATTCTTCAATAGATGATATGCTGGTATGATGTCTTCGACACACTTACTTTTATCGAAAGAGTGATCGACGATGGCATTAATAATATTAATAAGATGATTAAGCTGTGGGTTTTTTAGAATGTAATCAGCTCCGGTATGTTTGCGTGCATGCTCAGGGCAGATTATAGGATATATACCACCAAGAATTACAGGAGTGTCAGGGAACTGCTCTTTTGTAATTTTAATTGTCTCGACTACTCCCGGATACCAATACGTCATTATTGATGTTAGTATGATTGCGTCAGGTTTTGTTGCTTGAGCGAGTTTTTTTCTGAACAATTCTACGGGAATCCCATAGCGGTAATATCGGCGCGAGACATTCTCAATTTCTTGAGGTTTTTCTATTTGAGTCTTTGGAAATTTGCCGCAATCATATTCATCAAAACGCGGTGTATTCCTTTTATAATACGTGGCTATGTCAGGATCTTTTCTATCGAGGCAATTAATAAGATCAATTTCACATCCCTGGCGTTCCAGAACGGATGCTGCCTTCAAAAGGCCATGTGGTCTTACCCACAGGTCGTATAATGCAAAGTCGTGTATATAAGGATTTATAAGTAATATGTTTATATTGTTCATAGTGTGACCTAGATTGTACAACTAAAATTCCAATAACCAAATACCAATTTCTCCCCAGGGGGACTTAATCCCGAAAATTCTACGAATCCCTCGGGGCAAACAAATCACAATTCCTAATGACCAAATTACAAAAAAGCGTTTTGAAATTGGAATTTTGATATTCTAATTTGTTTAGAATTTTGATATTAGGATTTAGAATTTATCATAATACAATGCATATTATATACTTGTGCATGGTATAATATCTGCTATTATATTACCAAAATAAGGAGTAATTATGAAAGAGAAGGTCATAATTTTTGATACGACTTTACGCGACGGCGAACAGTCTCCTGGGGCGAGCATGGACTTGAGAGAAAAACTTGAGGTTGCTCGTCAGCTCGAACGTATGAATGTGGATGTAATAGAGGCAGGTTTTCCTATTGCTTCACCCGGTGATTATGAAGCGGTAAAGCTTGTCTCAAAAGAACTAAAAAAACCTATTATTTGTGGATTGGCACGATCGGTGAAAAAAGATATTGATCGGGCACTTGATGCTTTGAAATATGCGAAACATCCTCGTATTCACATTTTTCTAGCAACATCAAAGATCCATATGAAACATAAGCTTAAAAAAGCTGAATCTGAAATACTTAAAATTGCCACAGAATCTGTTGCGTATGCAAGAAAATATATCAAGGATATTGAGTTTTCTCCTGAAGATGCTTCTCGTACAGAACCTGAATTCTTAAAGCAGGTTGTTGAAGCGGTTATCGGGGCAGGTGCAACAACGGTGAATATTCCTGATACAGTAGGATATACGCTTCCTTGTCCATATGGGGAACAAATAAAGTATTTGAAAGAAAATGTATCAAATATTGAGAAAGCAGTTATCAGTGTGCATTGTCACAATGATTTGGGCCTTGCTGTAGCTAATTCTATTAGTGCGATCGTTAATGGTGCACGTCAAATTGAGTGTACGATCAATGGTATCGGTGAGCGTGCAGGTAACGCTGCAATGGAAGAAATCGTCATGATATTGAAAACACGTAAAGATCTTTTCCGGGGACTCTACACTGATATCAATGCAAAAGAAATATATCGTTCAAGTAAATTGGTGAGCCAAATAACCGGTATCCATGTACAGCCCAACAAAGCTATTGTGGGTGAAAACGCGTTTGCGCATGAATCCGGTATTCATCAGGATGGTATGCTTAAGGAACGGACAACATATGAAATTATGAGGCCAGAATCAATCGGTCTTACTGAAAGTAAGCTCGTATTGGGGAAACATTCGGGTAGGCATGCTTTCAAAAATAAGCTGGAGTCTATGGGCCTTAGCCTTAAACAGGATGATTTAGATAAGGCATTTGAACGATTTAAGACCCTTGCTGACAAAAAGAAAACTATTTATGACGAGGATATTCAGGCGATTATCAGTGATGAGATTGCACACGGTAAAGAAACATATCAGCTTGAGTATTTAAATGTTACCAGCGGTACGGGATCTATACCGACAGCAACGGTAAAGGTTCGTAAAGGATCAAAGGTCCTGACAGATGCGGCCTGTGGTGACGGACCAGTAGATGCGGCCTGTAAGACTATTGATCGTATTACCGGTATTACCGGAAAGTTGACTAATTATTCTTTACGTGCGGTTACTTCCGGTAAGGATGCTATCGGTGAAGTATTTGTTCGTGTTGATAGCGAAGGCAAAACCGTAAGTGGTCGAGGGGCAAATACCGATATTATTGTAGCCAGCGCAAAAGCATATTTAAATGCGATAAATCATCTTATTTATATGAAGACGGAAAAAAAAGCTATAAGCGGTAAGGTTTAGTTTATAAGGGAAGATTTATGGGAATATCTGGCAAGACAAAAATATACGGAATATTTGGTTATCCAGTAAAGCATACCGCATCTCCTGCGATGCATAATGCGGCTTTCACAGAACTGGGTCTTGATGCAGTATATGTTCCATTTGAAGTGCCGACTACAGACTTATCTGTTGCTACACGCTCTCTGAGAGCGCTTGGTGTTTCCGGTATTAATGTTACGGTTCCTCATAAAGAAAAGATTATTCCGTATCTCGATTCGTTGTCTAAAGAAGCTAAACTAATTGGTGCGGTAAATACGATAGTAAATAAAAAGGGAAAGCTCATTGGATATAATACTGACGGTGCTGGCTTTGTCAGGTCGTTAGCACAAGACGCTGGATGCTCCGTAAAGGGAAAAAAGATGGTGTTGTTCGGTGCAGGTGGTGCTGGACGTGCTGTTGCGATCCAATCACTTTTAAAAGGTGTATCTCAGATTGTTATAGTTGATGTTGCCGAGAAAAAAGCAAAAAATCTTGCTAGATATATTAATCGTTCTGTTAAGGGAAATAAAGTTAAAGCAATATCTCATAAAGATAGTGCACTAAAAAATATAGTCTCTCAGGCTGATGTTGCTGTAAATGCGTCACCATGTGGTATGCATGCGAAAGATCCTCTTCCATTTGATCTTTCAGCTATCACAAAGAAAACAGTAGTGTATGATCTTATCTATAACCCTTCTGAAACGAGACTTTTAAAAAGTGCTAAAAAGAAGGGATGCATTACTGTAAACGGCATGGGAATGCTTCTTAATCAGGGATGTGAAGCGTTTGAAATATGGACTGGAAAGAAAGCACCTGTCACTATCATGAAGAAAGCTTTGAAAAGTTGTATATATAAGTAAAATCCTAAATAATAATTTCTAAACACTAAACAAATTCGAATATCAAAATGAGAAATTATCAAAACATTAGGAATGTTTAATATTTAGAAAATTAGTGTTTGTTTAGAGTTTAGGTATTCGGATTTAGTATTTTTTTGATGGAGAGGTATCTGTGGATTTTATTGTTGTCCTACCTTTTGTTTTTATATTTGGTCTCATGGCGGGCAGTTTCATGAATGTCTGTATCTATAGGATCCCGAGAGAAAAATCTGTTGTTAAACCGAGATCAAGTTGTCCTCAGTGTGGGAGACTCATTAGATGGTATGACAATATCCCTCTTCTCAGTTATTGTGTTTTAGGGGGTAAGTGCAGAATCTGTAAAGCCGTAATATCGTTTCGGTATTTTCTTGTCGAGCTTTTGACCGGCATATCATTTGTTCTTTTCTTTTATTATGGATATGTTAATGGCGGGATCCCGCTTTCAGTTATCTACATATATTTTGTGTCATCTCTTATTGTATGCACATTTATTGATTTTGAGTTTTACATTATTCCTGATAGCATTTCTTTGTCAGGTATTGGCGTGGGGTTACTAGCCGGATTGTTAGTTCCTCAAATGCTCGGTGAGGTAACACATCTTAAAGGGTTATTGTTTTCATTCATCGGAGCGCTTGTCGGTGGTGGAGTCCTTTTTATTATTGCGATCGTTGCGGAATATATATTAAAAAAAGAAGCAATGGGCATGGGAGATGTTAAACTGATGGCCATGATAGGTGCTTTTATTGGCTGGAAACTCGTGCTTTTGACACTGTTTTTTTCATCACTCATTGGTTCAGTTATCGGGATTATACTGATTGTTGCAGGAAAAGCAAATATGCAGAGCAAAATTCCTTTTGGACCATATATATGTCTCGGCGCAATCATTGCGCTCTTTTTTGGTAACCTATTGACAGACTGGTATATAGGTCTTATAGTAAATATTCATTAATCCTCTATTACACCACTAAAAAAGGGACAGCCCTGAATTTTTTATTTCATAAAAAATAGCGACAGTCCCATTTTCTCCTCTCACTCACCGCGGTGGTGGGTATAAATCTGTATATATTTTTTTAATGCTCATTTCTTTCAGAACTCGTTTTTTATAGCTACACTATTGAAATACACTTTTATATAAGGTACAATAGTAGCGGAAGAGGTGTCTATGAAGTGTATGATGCGTAAAGTGATATCGTTTTTTGTTGCGCTCGTGTTTTGTTCTGTTACGAGTGTGCATGGTCTTGTCATTGAAGATGATACTACCACAAATTTAGAAATACACCTGGAAAAGCTTGCCCCTCAATCAATAGATAAAAAATATCCTCCTAAACGCATTCAGTATCTATTAGAACAAAGGCAAGAACTCGGTAACTTAGTTACTTTTATTTATGAAACGCTCGTGGAGTCTATTAATGATCCAACACGATCATTAATGCATGCCAGTGAAGAACTAAAAAATAAAATTAATGAGTATCAAGATAAAAAGGCACGCAGTGTCTCGTTTACTGTGCTTACCAAGCTTATTACTGCGCGCCTGACAGATGACGATGCTATTTCCTATATTCTTATTCCTTTTAAGATGGGACAGAAAAACTACATTTTTGTTGTCCGTTCAGATTATGCTGTTTTTGAAGAGAAAAGCGAAAAACTACTCGAAACATTACCTTTTGTATCAGAGTTTAAAACAACGCCTAAAAACTTGTCCGTAGAAATACGTGAAATACCAAAAGATACCAGAATTGATCAAGGGATGTTTGTTTCCCAAAAAGATTTTTATCTTGCGCAAAATTTAGATTCTGATGAGCGAACCGGTATTATAAAAAAATATTCCCCCTTATTTATGGTGCTTTTTTTTATCATGTTTATGGCTAATACGAGTCCACTCAGTGCTCAGCAGAAAAGAGAGGATCTTTCTATGAAAAACCCCGTGGTGAGAGAGTTTATCCCTTCATTTCTGCAGACTCAGGAAAAAAATGATGAGAAAACCAGGGTAGTATATAACCGTAACCTATTGTCTGCTCAAAAAGCGATTAACTGGCTTACCGGGCAATATAACACAAAAACTCATCTCTGTGATAGTTACGAAGATGAAGGGGGATTAAATGTCCTGCCGGAGTTAGCACCTGCCGGGTACACATTTGATCAGGCCTTGTGGGCCATTGCAATGGATTCATTGGGCTCACATAAAAATGCAAGTCAGGTGCTTCGTGCGTTAGAAAAATTGCAAATGCCTAACGGTTCTTTTTATCCTGGATATAACATACACAATCCACAAATAGGTTATTTTACGAATAATATACATGCGGGGCCTATTGCATTCGTTGTCATGGCCAATAATTTTCATGTGTATGCAACCGGAGGAGCGAAAAACGGTGACAGGCAATTTGTTGCAATGGCACAAAATGCAGCAAATTTCTTGCTTACTAAACAAGGACCAAGCGGAGATGTCCGTTCAGAGATTGACGGTAAAATGTTTGCCAGCGTTGAAGAAAATATTGATTGCTATAGCGCATTCTATTATTTGTATAAAATAACCGGTGATAAGAAATACGGCATTGCTGCGCAAAAAATGAAAAAATTTCTTGAATCAATGTGGGATAATGAAAGAGGGTTCTTCTATCAAGGATTGAATTATACTGATAACGGTACATTTTATACAAATATTGAGCCGGCATATGACGCAAGCGTATGGGGGTATCTCCTATTAGGTGACAGAGGGCCGGGCGGTGAGGAATATGATAGAGGGTTGGATTTTGTTCAAAAAGAACTGCTGGTAAGTAATGATACCGGTTTTGTCCATGTGAGCAGTGACATGAGAAAGTATCGGGATGTGTTCTGGATTGATCCGACAATATGGTTTTCTATTGCGCGCCTCAAAGAAGGGAATGTTTCTCATGCACAGCTGTTTTTCAGTAATATGCTTCGGTATCAAACCGCACGCGGGGGATTTCCTCTGAATGAATGGAAAAATAGGGGGGTGGAAGGTAAAGATGCGCATTCTGATCCTGTATGGAAATTGTATCCTTTTGATGCTGTTCATCCTGCTGTGGCTGCAGTCTTTTATATGAAACTCTTGCAAAATCCGGATTTCAATATTTTTCATCCTACTCTCAGTGCAGGTAAACCAATTCCCGGCGTGACAGTAAAAGATGTCTCAAAACTTAAGAAACCTTCTCGGAAGAAAAAGGGGCGTTTATATGGCATTACCGGTGCGGTGTTTATTCCTGAGCTTATAAACGGTATCATGTCTTTATATCAATACATGATAGATCTATCGCCGTATGTATTTGGTCTTTCTCTTGCTGCAATCGGAATTTATACGGGGTGGCAGAAGAGGGGAATGATTAAAGATATCTTTGTATCGTTCAAAAGGTACTATGATGAAATAGACAAGAGTATGCTTAAGATACCGCGCCTCAATATATTAAAGCAGTATGAAGGGCTGAAAAAGAAACGCAGTTTATTCTCTTCCTCTGCTTGAGACGTTAAAAATGGGACAGTCCCGAATTTTTAAAAAAATAGGGACAGTCCCCATTTTGTTTGACAACATTCTATCCTGCTGGTAACATTTTCCTTGCTAACACGTTATAAACTATTATGAGGTGACGATATGTTACGTTTCTTGACTGCTGGTGAATCACATGGTGAATGCCTTAGCGCTATTCTTGAAGGTCTTCCTGCTGGATTAAAGATTGATGTAAAAAAAATAAATGTTGATCTTGCCAGACGCCAGTCAGGGTATGGACGTGGTGGAAGGATGGCAATCGAAAAAGACACGGTTAAGATAGTTTCTGGTCTCCGTAAGGGTGTTACTATTGGGTCTCCTATTGCGATACTTGTCAAAAATAAAGATTTTAAGATAAATGAGTTACCTAAAGTGACACATCCGCGTCCCGGTCATGCTGACCTTGTCGGTGCATTAAAATATAACAGAAGTGACGTAAGAGATATTTTGGAACGTGCAAGTGCACGCGAAACAGCTGCACGTACAGGTGTGGGTGCTCTATGTAAACAGCTTTTGGAAGAGTTTAAGATAATTCTTCTTAGCCATGTTGTTGAAATTGGTGGAGTGAAGGCGTCTACGCACCATTTAAACTATGCGAAAATTGAAAAGGCTAAAGCAAAATCTCAGCTCAATTGTGCTGATCCTGTTATAGAAAAAAGAATTATTTCATCGATCGAAAGAGCAAAAGAAGAAAAGAATACGCTTGGTGGTGTTTTTGAGGTAATAATCAGAAATGTTCCGCCAGGATTAGGCAGTTACATACAATGGAATAAAAGACTGGGTGCACGTTTGTCTTATGCTCTCATGGGTATACAGGCTATAAAGGGTGTTGAGATAGGGCTAGGATTTGATTGTGCACGCAAACTTGGATCTGACGTACATGATGAGATGTTTCTTTCCGGCAAAAACTTATTGAACGTTAAACGTAAAACAAATAATGCCGGTGGAATTGAAGGTGGAATGTCAAATGGCGAGGATATTGTTATTCGTGCTGCTATGAAACCTATTGCAACGGTTATGGAACCACTCCAATCTGTTGATATCAAAACAAAAAAGAAATGTTGTGCAGCTACTGAAAGATCTGATATTTGTGCTGTTCCCGCGGCAAGTGTTGTCGGTGAAGCTATGTGTGCATTTGTTATTGCTGAGGCACTTCTCGAAAAATTCGGTGGTGACAGTATGGATGAGGTCTCGAGAAACTATAAATCTTATGTAGGTCAAGTAAAGAAGTTCTAAAACTGTTCATAGCGGTGTGCTAATACATATGTCATTTGATAAGAATATTATATTGTTTGGTTTTATGGGTTCTGGGAAGACCGCTGTGGGTAAAGCGATCGCTCAGACCCTTGGGTTGGAACTGATTGAAATGGATGAAATTATTGTTCAGCACGAAAATAAATCCATTAATAATATCTTTAAAGAGAATGGTGAGCCATATTTTCGTCAGCTTGAGAGGCGTATCGTTAAGGAATTAGCCGAAAAAGATGGTATTGTTGTTTCTACAGGAGGCGGAGTAATATTAGACGAAGAGAACCTTAACGATTTCAGGAAAAAGGGTATTCTCTTTTCTCTGATGGTTTCCCCGGAAGTTGTCTATGAGCGAACAAAAGATGAGGCCCACCGGCCCTTATTAAATGTCCTGGAACCTATGAAGAAAATCACTGAACTATTGGAATACAGGGAAGCGTTTTATAAAAAGGCTGATCACATTATTGACACAGACACTAAAAGTGTTGAAGATGTTGCTCGTGAGGTAATAGAGCTCTATAAAGAGAATCAATAGTTATAAAATATTGGAATATATCATATGAAACAGATTAAAGTGAATCTTGATAAAAGATCGTATAAGATAATAATTGAACATGGGGTGTTGTCACGTGCTGGAGAATTGGTGTCAAAACGTGTTTCTTCTAAACGCGGTGTTATTATTACCAATAATACAGTGAGCAAGCTCTATCTTGAGAAGCTTGAAAAATCTTTTGAATCTGAAGAACTTGATTGTGAAGTGATAAAAATACCTGATGGTGAACAGTATAAGACTTTAAAAACGTGTGAAACAATTTTTGATAGAATGGTAGATGCTCGTATTGATCGAACAGGTTTTGTTGTTGCTTTGGGCGGTGGCGTTGTCGGTGATATAGCAGGTTATGTTGCATCAACCTATATGCGCGGTATTGAATTTGTTCAAATACCAACGACATTGCTTGCCCATGTTGACAGCAGTGTTGGGGGAAAAGTAGGGGTTAATCTCAAAAAAGGAAAGAATCTTGTTGGTTCATTCTACCAGCCAACGATAGTACTCATTGATCCCTCAGTATTGGAAACATTACCTGAAAGAGAATATGCTGCCGGTATCACTGAAGTAATTAAATACGGCATTATTTGGGAAAAGAGTTTTTTCTCTTATCTTGAGAGAAATATGGACAAGCTCTTAAGTCATGATAATACTGTTTTAGAAAAAGTTATAGCGGTATCGTGTGATATTAAAGCAAAAGTCGTTGAAGATGATGAACGTGAAGCAGGCTTGCGTGCAATACTGAATTATGGTCATACGGTTGGTCATGCTATTGAGTCTGCCACAAATTATAAAAAGTATTTGCATGGTGAAGCAATAAGCATCGGGATGTGTGCTGTATGCTATATGGGTATAGAACTTGGCATGATCGATAAAGAAGTATGTGAGAGGATAGAGAAGCTGCTTGTACGTGCAGGGCTTCCTGTTAAAGCTGATGGGCCAAAGGCAAGTAGTGTTATAAAACGACTTCTTTTAGACAAAAAAGTTAGACAAGGTAAAGTACGATTTGTGTTGCCTCATGAAATCGGTAGAGTGATTATATGTGAAAGTATACCTCATGAGATCGTTAAACGCTCAGTTGAAAAGGTGCTATAAATCAGTATTATAGTGCATAGATCAGGTTTAGGACGTTATTGTATATGGAAAGAAGTGAAGCCCTTTTAGTATTAAATGCTATTGATGGACTCGGTTCCCTGCGTATTAGGAAGCTTATTGAAGAGTTTGAAACACCAGAGCGTGTGTTGGCGCAAAACAAAAGTTCACTTATGCAGGTTAGTGGTATAGGAGATGTTATTGCCGGCTCTCTTATAGCATGGGAAAAATCATTTAATTTAGAAAAAGAACTGGATCTTATCTCGTCAGGTGGAGTTGCCATTGTTTCTTTTTATGATGAATCTTATCCTGCACATCTTAAAGAAATCTATGACCCACCGATTGTCTTATATGTTAAAGGGCAGTTAGATGTCTCCGGACGTCCGATGATAGGTGTTGTTGGGTCACGATGGGCATCAGTGTATGGAAAAGATACCGCAAAAAAGATATCTGCAGATTTATCTTATCGCGGTTTTATTGTTGTGAGTGGTCTTGCCCGTGGCATTGATACCAATGCTCATCAGGGGGCTCTTAACGCAAATGGTTCGACATATGCCGTTTTAGGGAACGGTTTGTCAACGGTGTATCCGCGGGAAAATAAGTCTTTGGCTGATAAAATAATTTGTGACGGAGCGCTCATATCTGAATTTCCCATGGAAACGATACCTGATAAGAAAAATTTTCCGAGGCGTAATCGTATCATTAGCGGGTTGTCTCTTGGTGTAGTTGTTGTTGAAGCGGCTAAGAGAAGCGGAGCACTTATTACTGCCCGATATGCATTAGAACATAATAGAACAGTATGTGCTGTTCCCGGGAGAATTGATATCAGGACATCAGAGGGAACAAACGAACTTATAAAAGATGGGGCCAAGGTTGTGACTCACGTACAGGATATTGTTGATGAATTTGAATATATTCTTCCTGACATTAGGAAAGTATCGCAAGAGGTAACAACAGAGAGAGCTCCGAGCGTGAATCTCACAGAAAATGAAGAACAATTATTCAGGCATATTTCAGAAGATGAAATTTCAATAGATACATTAATACAAAAATGTGGTATCGGAGCGGGTAAGGTCCTAGGAGGGCTGCTGTCATTAGAGCTTAAGAATCTTATACGTCAATTACCGGGAAAACAATTTGTGAGGATATAAATGGGAAAATCAATGGTAATAGTTGAGTCACCTGCAAAGGCAAAGACAATTAATAAATATCTCGGCAAAGACTATATTGTGAGAGCGTCAATGGGGCATGTACGTGATTTGCCTAAATCTAAGATGGGTGTTGATCTTGAAAACGGTTTTATCCCGAGCTATATTACGCTTACCCCGAGAAAAAAGATGGTTACCGCATTAAAAAAAGAATTAAAAGATGCTGATAATCTGTATCTTGCTCCTGACCCTGATAGAGAAGGGGAGGCTATTGCATGGCATCTTGCAGAAGCACTTGGTTTTGATAAGAAGAAAACGTTCCGGGTAACATTTAATGAGATTACTTCACGAGCGATCAAAGATGCTTTTATCGCTCCCCGTAAAGTTGATATGGATAAAGTTGAGTCACAGCAGGCGCGAAGGATTTTAGACAGGATTGTGGGGTATAAAATTAGTCCGCTTTTATGGAAAAAGGTTGGAAGCGGGTTAAGCGCTGGACGTGTGCAATCCGTTGCCGTGCGGATTATCTGTGACCGTGAAGCGGAGATAGAAGGATTTGTAGCGAAAGAGTATTGGTCAATTGAAGTTCTCTTAGAAAAGAAAGATGAGAAAAAAGAACAATTTTGGGCTGAATTAAAGAAAATTGAAGGTAAAAAAATTGATGTAGACAATGAAAAACATGCTCTTGATATACAAGAGGCAATTATGAAAGAAGAGTTTGTTGTAAAGGATATTAGGGAACGGCAAAAGAGAGAGAATGCATCTCCACCGTTTATTACCAGTCAGTTGCAACAGGCTGCAGTAAATAAATTCGGATGGTCTATTAATAATACAATGAGAATTGCTCAGCAGCTTTACGAAGGTCTTGATATTGGCCCGGATGGCATGACAGGTCTTATAACGTATATGAGAACTGACTCATATAACATATCGCAGCAGGCGAAAGATGAAGCAAAAGAATATATTTTAAAAAATCATGGCGATAAATATATACCGGAAAGCGAAGCTAAATATAAGAAAAAGAAGGGTGCTCAGGAAGCCCATGAATGTATTCGTCCCAGTTCAGTTTTACTGGATCCCGAGAAGATAAAACAGTATCTTTCATCTGAGCAATACAGACTATATAAACTTATATGGCAACGATTCTTAGCTAGTCAGATGGCTCCAGCGGTATATCTTATAATGGCTGTGGATATTGAGGCCGGAAAATGTCTTTTTCATGCGGGTGGTTCAACCGTGCTTTTTGATGGACATACTGTTGTTAGTAAGCATGATCAAAAGGAAGCTGAAGAAGACGCTGAATCAGCTGAATCAAAAGAGTCATCGGATAAAAAGAATAAATATTTGCCACAGCTTACCGTTGGTGAATTGCTCTCAATGATTGAGTGTAAACCTGGTCAGCATTTTACTAAGCCGCCACCACGGTATACTGAAGCGACACTTGTTCGAGCATTAGAAGAAAATGGGATCGGTCGACCAAGTACATATGCTCCTACTATTCAGACAATCATTAAACGTTCGTATGTAACAAAAGAAAAAAGATCTTTGTTTCCGACAGAACTTGGTAAATCTGTGACACAATTGCTCGTAGATCATTTTCCTCATATAGTCGAGGTTGATTTTACCGCCGAGATGGAAACATTTTTAGATAATATTGAAAAAGGAAAAATGGGCTGGCAGCGCGTTCTTGAAGATTTTTATGGTCCCTTTGCAAAAACATATGATGAAGCGGTAGAAAAAATGAAGGATGTTAAAAAAGTTGTCATTGAGACCGATGAAGTCTGTGGAAAATGCGGGAAGCCAATGGTTATTAAGTTGGGCCGTCATGGCCAGTTTATGGCCTGTAGCGGTTTCCCTGATTGTAAACATACGCGCTCTATACCCACGGGAGTTAAATGCCCTCAATGCGACGGGAACGTAGTGAAAAGAAAATCTAAAAGAGGGTCTACCTTTTACGGATGTGATCAGTATCCGAACTGTAAATATGTTTCAAAGTTTCTTAATCCACCCAAAAAAGATGAAGATGGAAATCAAGAGCAAAAACCGCAAGAAGAAGCTAGTAATCAAGAACAAAAAACACGAGAAGAAGAAAAAAAAGATGATTAGTTCTCATAGTAATGATTTTTTAAAATATTTGGATGCCGAGAAAAATGCGTCTATCCATACGATAAAGAATTATGCTGAAGATTTGAAACAATTTGAGTCTTTCCTTGAGTCGCTTTCCAAGGAGCGTAAAAAAACTCTGCTTTTGACTGATATAGATCACCTAGTATTGAGAAGATTTTTGGTGAAATTTCAATCTTATAATTATTCTAAACGAACCATTGCGCGGAAATTAGCTACGCTGCGGTCATTCTTTAAGTTTCTCGTTCGAGAGGAAGTGTTAAAGACAAGCCCAATGACAGGGATAAGTTCTCCGAAGCTGAATAAGCCGCTTCCACATTTCTTAGATGTAAATGAAGTAACAAGATTAATTGAGTCTCCTGATTGCACCGATGTTTCAGGTTTGCGAGATAGGGCTATTATGGAAATTTTCTATTCAAGTGGTGTAAGAATAAGCGAACTTGTATCACTTGATGTTAATAATGTGGATTTTGTCGGTGAGATCATGAAAGTTCGCGGTAAAGGTAAGAAAGAACGGCTTGTCCCCATTGGCAATACGGCTATATCTATACTCGTTGATTATCTTAAGAAACGAGAGTCCCAGTCAAATGCTGTCTTTTTGAATAAATATGGCGATAGGATTACTGTGCGGAGCGTTGAGAGAATGCTGCAAAAATATCTCAGGAAAACTGCTATTGATAAGAATATTTCCCCGCATGCCTTGAGACATACATTTGCAACGCATATGCTTGATGCAGGTGCTAATTTACGCGTTGTGCAGGAACTTCTTGGTCATAAAAATTTATCGACGACACAGATATATACACATGTGACAGCTGAAAAAATGAAGAAAGTATACGACAAAGCGCATCCACGAGCGTGATAAGCTATAAGCTGTAAATTTTAAGCTATAAAAAATAAATTAAAAACAAATCTGCCTTCGGTAGAGATATATTAAATATTGAGAATATTATGATGAGAGTTGTCTATAACGTAGGAATATACATCTATTTTATTATATCGTCCCCGTACTATATCTTCAGTCTGTTTACAAGGGAAAAATATAGAGCGGGATTTAGGTCGCGATTAGGTTTTATTCCCAAAAAAATTGTTAAACAGGTTAAAGGTAGAAAATCAATTTGGTTTCATGCTGTTAGTGTTGGAGAAGTGCTTGCCGTTCTCCCATTAATTGAACTTACGAAACAAGTGTTTCCTCAATATCATATAGTGTTATCTACAACAACAATGACATCTAACATACTTGCGCGTAATGATGAACGTACGGGTGACATATCTGTTGTTTATTTTCCGCTGGATTTTCCGTGGGCTGTTAAGAAATTTATGTCGGTTATACATCCACAACTTATTGTATTAACAGAAACTGAAATATGGCCGAACTTTTTAGCGTGTGCGGCAAGTAGGAATATTCCCGTTATTCTCGCTAACGGAAGGATTTCACCAAATTCGTTTAAACATTATATTCTCATTAAAGATTTCTTTAAAGAGGTCGTAAAAGATATAGCTTTGTTTGGAATGCAATCTGAAGAATATAGTCAAAGGATCATCGCTCTTGGTGCCCCGTCAGAACGTGTTGTTGTTACCGGAAACTTGAAGTATGATGCTATGAAAAAGATTGATACATTAGGTGATGGTAATAATGCTTTGCGGAAAATGCTTAATATACCTGATGATGCGTGTGTTCTTGTCGGGGGAAGTACTCATCCCGGAGAAGATGAAATATTGATAGATATCTATACACGGTTAAAGACACAGCATAAAAAGTTAACTCTTATTATTGCTCCTAGACATATTGAACGTGCACAATCGATAAAAAATTATGCTATAGAAAAAGCGACGAAGGTTATTTTAAAAACAAATATTGCCAGTCAGGATAATACCATTTATGATATAATAATACTTGATACTATCGGAGAGTTATCTAAAATTTATTCGATAAGTGATATAGTATTTGTTGGTAAGAGTCTTGTTGTCGGTGGGGGGCAAAATATACTAGAGCCGGCATTTTATGGTAATGTTGTTGTTTACGGTCCTTTAATGGACAATTTTAAAGAAGAAGCCGCTGAATTATTGCAAGGAGATGGCTCCGTTCAGGTTAAAGATAAAGATGAACTTGAGAATTTGTTTCACTCTCTTCTTGCTGACAGTGAACGTATGAAGGTACTAGGCAAGAATGCGGCGCGTATCGTTGAACAATATCGGGGCGGTATTTTAGACAAGAATATTACCCTTATTAAAAATATGTTGGAGAAGAGATAGATGGAAATTACACGATTTCTGAAAAAAGGTGCCATTATAGTCAATGCGGGTGCTCGATCAAGAGATGAGATAATTAAATGTATGGTTAATTCTCTTTGCGGTGAGTATGGACTTGGTGAGAAGCAAGATATAATCTTAGAAACTGTGTATGCGCGAGAACAGGATAAATCAACCGGATTAGGGAGTGAACTTGCTATTCCGCATGCGCGTACAGATCTCGTAGATGATATTTATGTTTCAGTGGCAATATCACGTGAAGGTATTGAGTGGGAGTCAGATGATAATCTTCCGGTAAAGTATGTTTTTCTTGTTGTTGGAGCTGCCAAAGCTGCTGAAGCATATCTAAAGGTGCTTGCTGATATATCACGTTTGATCAAAAGAGTTGATATGAAGCAAGGTTTGCTACAGGCAGAGACACCCGATGAGGTGTTACGCATTATCGAGTCCGCCAAACCTCGTGAGCATCAACATCCGGATGATGCCCAATAACTTGCCTCATTTAGTATGACAATGAAGTTCCAAACCATTTATAAGATTTTATGAAAACACAAATTGAAACATATATTATTGACGTTATATATGGCAGGGAAAAAGGCTGGAAAGCTGAAGTTCTCCGTAAAGTCTTGTTTCTTTTCTCTAAACTGTATAGCGTTATAGTGAGATTGAGACTGTTTTTATATAACTGTGGCGTGTTTAGAAAAAAAACGTTGGGATGTCTTATTATAAGTATCGGTAATATTACTGTTGGGGGTACGGGTAAAACGCCGCTTGTTGAAATGTTTGCCCGTGAATTAACAATCGGTAAAAGAAAAGTAGCGGTATTATCAAGAGGATATAAAAGAAAGAAACATTTTTCAGTAAAGAATCTACTCAGTAAAGAGTGGTGGATACACAGCCCACTCGTTGTTTCAAATGGTGAAAAGGTGATGCATGGCTCAAAGGATGCTGGTGATGAACCGTATATGCTCGCAAAAAATCTCAGTGATGTAATTATACTTGTTGATAAAAATAGAGTTAAATCCGGAAGTTACGCAATAGAGAATTATGGTGTGGATACACTTATTCTTGATGATGGATTTCAGTATCTTCCGCTCAATAGAAGACTGAATATAGTTCTTGTTGATGCAACAAATCCTTTTGGCAACGGCCATCTTCTTCCGAGAGGTATTTTACGTGAACCGCTCACTCATTTATCCCGTGCAGATATTTTCTTTATCACTAAAGCAGATGGCAGGGATACGCAGGATATCAAGAATCGTTTAAGACAATATAATGAGCGAGCTGAAATAGTAGAATGTTGTTACGAACCAATGCATCTTGTGGAAATGTATTCAAATGAACACAAGGAGCTTTCAAGCATAGAAAGAAAAAAAGTGGTAGCAGTGACAGCTATTGCTGATCCTGAAGGATTCGAAAGCCTCATAGAACGATTAGGCGGAACAATTGTTACGCGGTATCGTTATCCCGATCATCATCGTTTTACTCATAATGAAATAGAGACTGTCGTAGAGACATGTAAAAAAACGGCAGATATCATTTTGATTACTGAAAAAGATTCGGTAAGATTTCCTATCCTAAAAGATTGTTCTCTTCCAATTGCCTATTTAAAAGTTGAAGTAAAGATTAAAAGCGGGGCGTTAGACTTTAAAGACTGTGTGTCGCGGCTATGCGAGTATTAATTTCGTTCATGGCATATCGTTCATAGTTCATCGAAAATATTTATACCATAAAGGCAAATCGAACTACGAATCACGAGATACGAACTACGAAATGTTTTATTCAGGAACAATCAGTTCTTGTCCTACTCTTACCTTATTTGGATCGTCAATATCGTTTGCATCCATAAGTTCATCAATTGTTGTATTATAAGCGCTGGCAATCTCGGAAAGTGTTTCTCCCGACTGAATAACATGGATACCGTCTTTAGATGTTAATACGGATGATCGTTTTGATGATGTGCGTTTATGTGATGAAATCTTGCTGATTTGAGCCATAATACGCTCATTCTCACGGGTTACTTCATCAAGTACAGCATTAAGCCTATTGTTAAAGATTTTAGAGCTTTCTACTCGTTTAGTATCAGCCGAAACAACAGCGTTGTGCAGCTTTTTGAGTTTTTGCTCTATAACTGTATTGTTTTGTATAATAGATGACTTAAGCTCAGCTAATTCTTTCTCGAGATCTTCAGTTTTTTTGTTCGCTTCAGCAACTTTCCACTTGACTTCATCCGTTACAGAGCGGGTCTTATATAATTCTTCCGAAACATTTGACTTAATAGACTGAAACTCATCTTTTCTGACGACATCATTATCTGTTGCACACCCTGAGGTGAGAAAAAACGCCGTCAGAATTAATGTATACATCGATATAGTTGTATTTTTATAATTCATAGAATGTATAGTATCTTATCTTAATGCTATTATTGAGATATTAGAAAATGCGCACGTCTATTTTTATCCCATGCTTTCTTATCGTGTCCGCGATCTGCAGGATATTCTTCACCATAGCTGATAGTGTGTATCTTATTTGCCCCAACCCCCCAGTTTGATATGTACCGCCTTACTGCAAGAGCTCTATATTCTCCCAATGCAAGATTGTATTCTTTTGATCCACGTTCGTCACAGTGGCCTTCAACCATAACGTGTTTTTCAGGATTCTTTTTCATCCAACTGGCAATGTTTTTGAGTATTGCCTTAGAGTCATTGCGAATATCTGATTTATTGTAATCAAAATGTACATCCTGAAATTCTACGACGCCTTTCGGTTCGTAAAAGTTAATATTTATTTCGCTTAAAGGAATATCTTCAGGGCTGATAGCTGACTTATCTGTTGTTACTTTCTTCTTGGCGCATCCTGTTATTGAGAAGCATGCGATACCAATAATACACATTGAGAGAATAAAACGTTTTGCTATCATGACCGGTACCTCCTTAGTTAAATTTATTGTGACCAATTAGGATTCAACGCATTAGACGGAATCTTGTCTAATTGTATCGGATTTTTATCATAAATATCAACAATATTTATTGATGGAACATGATTTTTTGTGGAAGTATAAATTATATGTCTTCCATCAGGTGCCCATGAAGGGTCTTCGTTATCAATTTTGTTAGACGTAATAGTGCTGGTAATGCCATTTTCCGAGTTAATAGTATGTATTTGAAACTTTCTACCTATAAGGGAAGAATATGCGATTAAATCTCCTTTTGGAGACCATGCGGGAGCGGTATTGTATCCACCCCTAAAGGTCAATCGTCTCAGATTGGCTCCATTCTTGTTCATGATATATAATTGTGGAGAACCGCTTCTGTTTGATACAAAAACAATGTTATTGCCGTCGGGAGACCATGAAGGGGAGGTGTCAATGCTGCGGCTGTGAGTAAGGCGTTTAAGTTTTCCTGTAGTGAGATTCTTGCTGTATATCTCTGGGTTACCGTCTCTACTTAACGTGAGAGCAATAACGGTACTGTTAGGAGCAAAAGTTGCGGTTGCGTTAAGTCCTGGGCTTGAAGATAATACTTTTCTAGTATTTTTAGCTAGATCAATAATGAATATTTGGGGCTTATTATTTTTAAATGAAGTGTATAGGATCTTTGTCCCGTCAGGTGACCATTTTGGATAAAGGGCAATTGAATTATCATGGGTTAATTTCTTTATGTTGTATCCGTCGTAATCCATTGAACATATTTCTCTTCCTTTACCGCTTTCCATAGCGAAAGTAATTTTTGATAGGGCAATGCCCTGCTCACCGGTTATAGCTTTTACTATATCGTTGCTGACATGGTGCATAAGACGTCTTTTTTTTGAAAGACTGTCAGCATACAGCTTGTTAAATATTTTTTTGCCGTCACTTACGGAATATACCGAGACCTGAACAGTGATATCGCTGTTATTCTCACTGTATGTTCCTTTGATTACCATATCAGCACCAATACGTTTCCATTCAGCATAATTGATTCTTCCTGTTTTTGTATCAAGATGTTCGGTTTCTGCTACAAATGTGTGTTCTTTAACAGAGATAAAATACCCTGAGAGAACGAGATCATTCGAAAGGATCAAGCTTGCACGTGCTGCATTTGTCTTCATTTCTTTAGATCCGCTTTTAGGTGTAAAGTAGGGAACAGCAATTCGAATCTTATTGTAAAAGTTTTTTGAAATATTGAGATACACTTCCTGAGCACTGTGGGTAGAGTAGGGTAGTAAAAGACTCAAGATCGTAAATATAACAAATAATCTGAAAGATTTTTTCGCAAGCATGAGTGTGTTTTTCCGTTTTACTTATTTAAATCAAATTTAATGTTAATGTCAAGGTATTCACCTTTATATTCTGGGGGTAACGGTGGAAACGGTTCTGCATCCTTTACTGCTTTAATGACAGATGCATTTACCTCTTTTCTGTAACAGGCTTCTTTGATCTTTAGTTTTGATACTTTTCCATCTCTATAAACTCTAAAAAAGACTACGGCTGATAAGGTGTTGTCAGGGATTATGAGCCCGCTTGGTTCTTCCCAGTTTTTAGATATTTTTTTGTGTAAGACATCAAGATACCATGCGAATGGGAGATTTGAGATATTTTTCTTTCCGATGTCAATTTTAAGCGTCTTTTTTTGTGTTGGTTCTTTCTGGGGGGTAGGTGTGACATCTTCAACTTGTGAAAGCCGTTTCTCAAGCCTTTCTTTAAGTGTTGGGGGCTTCTTTTTTTTGATGGTTCTTTTCTTCTTCCTTTTTGAATAGACGTTTTTAGATATTTTTTTGCGTTGTGGGTTTCTCTTAACTGTTTTTTTTGTAGTTTGTTTGATAGCTTTTTTCTTGGCCGCTGGTTTTTCGGTTTTTAGAGGTTGTATTTGCGAAAGATTGATGGGTTGTACCGGAACAAAATAATATTTGTGAGCGGTCATGCTTGATACAGCAATAATAATGGTTATAACCGTGCAATGAAGCACTGCCGACACTGATGCAGCTTTTTTTGTTTCTGTATCAATACACTTTTTTATGAAGGTAACGATTGTACGAAACATTATTTTCTTATTTTTCTCTTTTCGGTAGCTATACCGGTATTATGCAGTCCGGCGTTTCTGAGCATGTCCAGTACGGTGACAACAGTTTTAAATCTAAGATCTTTATCTGCTCGAATGACAATAAATGATTCTGGTTTCGTTTTAGCTAGGTAATCAAGCCGTTTTTTGAGGTCCTCTAATGTAAGCCGTGTCTCACCAAAATAGATCTTGTTGTCTTCAGCGATCGATATCGTAAGATTATCTGGACTGGCAAGTTTCTTTGTTGTTGCCTTCGGTAATCTTACTTTTATGCCTTGCTGTATTATTGGTGCCACGATTAAAAATATGATCAGAAGTACGAGTGTTACATCGACAAGCGAGGTAACATTAATTTCACTTCTTAATGCTGAGGGGGTTCTACTCCATTGTGTTCTTCTCATTATTAACCTGCGGTTCGGAACATTTTACCTATACAATTTATATAAACCTAATTTTGCATATACAGTTTTTCTATAGTCGAAATATATTCTGAAGCAAAATTATCCATTTCAGTCGTGAGTGCTCGTACTCTATCAACAAGATAGTTATATGCAATCATTGCCGGTATAGCTACGGCAAGACCGGCCGCGGTTGTTATTAAAGCTTCTGCTATTCCCGGAGCGATAACTTCGATATTACCTGATCCTTCTATGCCGATCATTCTGAAAGCGCCCATAATACCCCATACTGTGCCGAAAAGGCCGATAAATGGACACGCACTCGATGCTGTTGCAAGAATAATGAGCGATTTTTCGAGCTGCATTATCTGGTCTGCAATAGTCCTTTTAAGTGAATTTTCTATGCCGTCAAGCTGGACTATTGATAGTCTGCCGTTTGTGTTGTTCATATGGTAAAAAAGATCTTTGCATCCTTCATGATATATTATCTCAAGAGGGGAGCTCGTAACGAGGGTCTCTTTCTCGTTAAACAAATGAAGAGGGTTGTTCGGATCGTTTCTGTATGAACGCAAAAATGTTCTAGATGTGTTTTGCGCATTCCTGATTGTCTTAAATTTTAATACAATTATTGCCCATACATAGATTGAAATAATAAAGAGCAGGATAAGAATAGTTATTCCCATCCATCCCGAAGATTTTATTGCAGAAAAAAGGGCGTTATCCATACATTATGTCTCCTGAAAATTGTTTGCCGTTCCACACATAGTATATAGTATAAAGCAAATCTTTGATTAGTCAAAGGCTAATGTTTTGGATTTGACGGAAATGAAATTAGAGTGTATGATGCTAGTTCTTTCATACACAAAAGAGGATAAAATGGATAGTTTAAGCCCATATTTAGAGTTTTTGATACCGCATGAGTTGATACATCTTTCCGTGGCGGTATTATTCGGAATACTGATTTACCGCTGGTATGAATCTTTTCATCTGGTAGCGCTTTTGATAGGGATATCCCTCTTTATGGATGTTGACCATTTGTTTGATTGCGTGATGGCATTAGGCAGTAATTTTAATGTTAAGGATATGGTTCAGGGGACATACTGGGCTCATACGGATAAACTCTTTGTGCTTTTGCATTCATGGGAGTTACTCATACCGGTGTGGGTCATATGCTGTATTAAGAAGAGGTTTGATATCGGAGTCACGATAACACTAGCATTTTTGGGTCATATTCTTGTTGATCAGTTCACCTACACGATGCATCCATTAGCATACTCATTTATCTATAGAATGCTTCATGGATTTAAATCAGCGTATTTTACCGGTGAGTCATTTTTACTACACTGACATTTGTGATGATGTTCTATTTTTTCTTAGAAAATAGTTTTTTAATAAGGATCAATTCACCCATTTCGTTTTTCTCAATATTGTGACCTACATACTGCAGAACGTATCCGAGAATAAAAATTAATACACCTAAAAGAACTGATACTTTCATTGCAATGATACCGGCAACAAAGGTTAGAGGTATCCCTATTGCATGAAGTACAGCATTTATTGGATGTTTGTGCCGTGAACACCAGATTTCAATTCCTTTTTTTAGATCCATAATGTTTCCTTTCTATATAATTAATATTAAGTATGATTTAAAGTGTACTTAATATTGTATGAATAGTCAAAGATTTTGTATTTCGTTTAATATGTGCTTGTATGTGTTGCGTTAAATTGCATATAACAATCTAAAGTTATGTTAGTATATCTTATGTTGGTATAAAGTATGTTTAGTTGTAATATATATGGTATAGATAATATAGAATGCATTAAGTAAGAAATAATATTGACAAGATTGAATAGATTGTGCATAATTGCATTTAATAAAAATAAGAGGGGATAAAATTGAAGCTTTTAACCGTTAAAGAAACAGCAGATATCTTAAGATGTTCTCAGGAACATGTAAGACGACTTTTAAGGGCTGGTAAGCTTAGGGGTTTCAGTGAGGGACGGAGAAGCGGGTTCAGGATTTTAGAAAAAGACCTTGAAGAATATGTTGCTAAAAAGATACGTGATGCAATGCTTAATAAAGAGAATCTGCCTTCAGAATCAGAAGGCACTTCAGATACAACGGAGGGACATTAATGATTAACGGAATGGATCCTATATATAATTTGTGGAATTTGGTTTTTAAAACCGGGAAAAAAGAGCAGGATGCTCAGTCAAAAATGAGGGTTCCGCGCACATATAAAAATAAAGATGAGGAACTTTCAGATATTTATAAAAAACAAATGGCATTGATTCTTGACGGCCCTGATCGAAAAGGGTGGAGAAATCGTTAGAGATTTTTAGAGTGTTGATGGTATACTACAACGGTACGAGAGTGTCTGCGATGCATACGCTTGTATCGTTTTTTTTATTATGTATAAATAATCCAAAGTAAAAAACATATAGAAAGGTATTCGAATGAAAACATTAATTACCGGTGCAACAGGTCTAGTGGGAAGTAATCTTGTTGAAAGACTCAGTAAAGACAGTAATAACACAATGAGAGTTATTGTACGAAAAGACAGTGATCAGTCATTCCTCAAAACTCTTCCTAATATTGAATTCTATTATGGTGATATTAGAGATGCGTCGTCACTTGCTGATGCGTTTAAAGATATTGATGTCGTGTTTCATTGTGCTGCACTCGTGAGTGATTGGGCAAGCAGGGAAGAAATGTATGATGTTAATGTAAATGGTCTCAAAAATATGATGGATGGTGCGCTTAAAGCGAACATTCAAAGGTTTGTCTACGTTTCTTCAATGGTTGTTCTCGGGATGGACCCGCAGGACCATCTTGATGAGCTCGCACCGTATGTTCATACCGGCGACAATTATAATTATACTAAGATCGAAGCTGAAAAATTGGCTTTAAAATATTGTATGGATAAAAACCTCAAGATAGTTATTATTCGACCGCCATATATTTACGGGCCGCGTGATCGGCAGTTATTTCCACGTGTGTTGAAGTATCTTGAAAACGGTAAATATACTTATATTGACGGGGGAAACAATCCGCTTAATTTAGTGTATGTCGGTAATCTCGTTGATGCCTTGATTAAGGCCGCTACAGTCGAAAATGCGCCGGCAAATATTTATCATATTACTGACGGAGAAGATATCACCAGAAGAGAACTTATTGAAACAATGTGCGACGTACTTGGATACAAAAAACCTCAAAAATCAATGTCACTAAAATTTGCACGTATTGTTTCAGATATACTCGAGTTTGTGAGCAAAGCTTGTAAATCTAAAACAGCTCCAATACTGAATAAGTTTCGCATAAAGTTTATGTCTACACCGCTTACATTTAATATTACGAAGGCAAGGGAGCAGCTTGGATATAATCCACGTTCTACACGTGAGTGTATAAAAGAAACACTTGAATCTCTAAAAGATAGCAAATAAACAGATACTTCGTATCTTTCTATTTGTGGATTGTCTCTTGTTATTAAATATCATGAAATGATTGTCTTGTGAATCCTCATTGAGAGTTTTAAAGTAAAAGTCTCGAAGAGACAAAAAAATTGACAAGATACTTATTCACGATTACACTACTGCTATCCTTGTAAGTTATAACCAGATTTTTGTATAGGAACAAGTTAATGCATATGAAACGCACACCTCTATATGATGCTCATATAAAACATAATGCGAGCATAGTCAATTTTAATGGCTGGGAAATGCCTATCCAATACGAAGGGATTATTGCTGAACATAATGCTGTACGTCAAAGCGTCGGTATTTTTGATATATGTCACATGGGTGTTATTGAGATCACGGGTAAAGATGCATTATTTTTTTGTCAATATATCATAACTAATGATGTTTCAAAGATAAGTGATGGCAAAGCTATCTATTCACCGGTTTGTAATGAACGCGGTGGAACGGTAGATGATGTGCTTTTGTATAGGTACAATACAGAAAAATTCAGATTTGTGGTGAATGCAGCAAATATCGAGAAAGATTATGATTGGCTCTCACTGCAAAAAGGTGATTATAAAGTTGAAATAAAAAACCTTAGCGCTAATTTGGGAATACTTGCAGTGCAGGGGCCTAACACAATGCCACTTTTTGATTCGCTTTTTGGTAGGGCAGTGCAATCACTTCCATATTATGGTTTTGTTGATATAGACATAGATAACCAGCCAGTACAGATATCGCGTACAGGGTACACGGGAGAAGTTGGTTTTGAGCTATACTTTAAAAGAGAGCATGCTCGCACTTATTGGGATCTATTGTATGATAAAGGAAAAAAATATGGAATTAAACCCATAGGTCTCGGTGCACGTGATACTTTGCGGCTTGAAATGGCATACAGCTTATACGGTCATGAACTTACAGACAATATTTCACCTCTTCAAGCGGGATTGGCATGGACAATTGCGTTTAATAAAGATACTTTTATTGGAAAAGAAGCGTTACTGAAAGAGAAGGAAGCAGGTGTTACTCAAAAGCTCATTGCTTTTAAAATGACCGATCGGTCAATTCCGCGTGCGGGTAACGCAATAAAAAATATGGGAAAGAAAATTGGCTTTGTTTCTAGCGGAACATTTTCTCCGTCTTTAAGGATAGGGATAGGACTTGGGTATGTTGATAGCCATTATGCGGTAAGAAACAGTCAGATCACTATAGAGGCGCGAGGAAGAGATAGCATCGCTAAAATCGTGAAACCGCCTTTTTATGAAAAAAAAGTTAAACAGAGGAGGAAAGATTGAATACACCTGCAGAATTAAAATACATGAAATCACATGAATGTGTTAAAGTTGAAGGAGCGAACGCTCGGTGCGGCATTACTGATTATGCACAAAATGAACTCACTGATGTTGTCTTTGTTGAGTTGCCACCTGTAGGAAAAGTTGTCGTGGCGAGTGAGCAGGCAGCAGTTATAGAGTCAGTGAAAACAGCAGTAGATGTGTATACGCCGGTAAGTGGAAAGATCGTAGAAGTGAACAGTGAGTTAGAAAACGATCCCGGACTTATCAATAGAGATCCTTATGGACAGGGGTGGATATTTGTTGTTGAAATGACAAAGACAGATGAACTAGACGGTCTCATGCCATCTGATGATTACGCCAAAATGATTAAAAACAAAGCATAGCTTTTAAGTGGAGAGTAATTGAAAATTATGAAGTTTACGCCACACACCCCTTCTGATGTGCAGTCAATGCTTGATGTAATAGGTTTACGCACAATTGAAGATCTTCTTACTGACATTCCGAAAGATTTATTGCGCACGGAATTAAATATCCCTGCGGGACTTTCAGAAAGTGAGCTCTTAAAAGATATTAAGAATATAGCTTCAGTGAATGCGAATCTTGACGAGTTTTCTTCGTATATCGGGGCAGGTGCGTATGATCATTTTATACCGTCTGCAGTTTCTCATGTAACGGGAAGAAGTGAGTTCTACACTGCGTACACTCCGTATCAGCCTGAAGCAAGTCAGGGAACACTGCAGGCAATATACGAGTATCAGAGTATGCTCTGCGCTCTTACCGGTATGGATGTGGCAAATGCTTCTTTGTACGATGGCGCTACTGCGGTTAGTGACGCAGCGCTTGTTGCATTGCAATCAGCCCCTGCTAAAAATGAAATCGTTATCACCGAAACAGTTCATCCCGAATATAGACTTGTATTAAAAACATATTTAGCCGGCACAAAAGTAAAGATCAGAGAAATACCCTATAAAGACGGGGTTGCTGATCTTAAGCATTTACGTGATAACGTTTCTGGTAATACTGTTGCAGTTATTGTGCAGAATCCAAACTTTCTCGGTTCTATTGAAGATATGGTCCAGATAGAGAGTATTGTCCACGGGTGCGGTGCGCTGTTTGTTGCCGTTGTGAATCCTGTATCATTGGGTGTTCTCAAAGCGCCTGGTGATTATAATGCTGATATTGCCGTCGGTGATGGCCAGCCGTTAGGAAATCCATTAGCATTTGGCGGGCCGTATCTTGGTTTTATGGCGGTCAAAGATACGTTGAAAAGAAAGATTCCCGGCCGTCTTGTAGGAGTAACACAGGATCATGAAGGCCGCAGAGGATTTGTCTTAACCCTGCAAGCCCGTGAACAACACATACGAAGAGAAAAAGCGACATCAAATATATGCAGCAATGAAGCATTGAATGCGCTTACTGCGTGTGTCTATTTGTCGTTAATGGGAAAACAGGGGATGAAAGAACTTGCCGTGCAGAATCTTGAGAAAAGCCATTATCTTTTTGATAAGATTTGTACTGTACCGGGATTTAAACCTGTTTTTACGGCACAGTTTTTTAATGAATTTGTAATCGAATCGGCATATCCCGTGAAGAAAGTGATGCAATACCTGATGGAAAATAAGGTCTTTGGTGGGTTAGTTCTTGATAAAACATATAAAGGAATGAAAAATACGTTTCTAGTATGTGTAACTGAAACAAAAACAAAAGATGAGCTCGATGCATTTGTTGAGTTTCTACAAGATATATCAAAAAAAGTTTAAAGTGAAATAAGGATACGAGAGATGAATCGTGAAACATTACTCTATGAAATAGGGTCAAAAGGAAGAACAGGATATTCTTTGCCTGAATTTACCTATGACAAAAAAATCGAAGAGATGGTGCCGCAATCGATGATTCGCAAAAGCACTCCAGAGCTTCCTGAAGTCTCCGAGCTTGATGTGGTGAGACATTTTACTAATCTATCGCGTAAAAATTTTGGTGTTGATACACACTTTTATCCTCTTGGATCATGTACTATGAAATATAATCCAAAAGTAACAGAAGTTATTGCATCTTTACCTGGCTTGCAGCATGTACATCCGTATCAACCTGAAAAGACAACGCAAGGGATGCTAAAGATATATTATGAGATGGAACAGTATTTAAGTGAAATATGCGGGATGGACGCGTTTACGTTACAGCCTGCAGCAGGTGCACATGGTGAATTTTTAGGAATGCTTCTTGCCAGCGCATACTTTAAGAGTAAAAAAGAAAAACGAACAAAAGTTATTATTCCTGATTCTGCACATGGGACAAATCCGTCCAGTGCGCACATTGCAGGTTTTGATGTTATCACTATAAAATCTAACGAAGCAGGTGAAGTCGATCCCAATGAGCTGAAAAAGGTCTTAAGTAATGATGTTGCCGCATTGATGATGACTAATCCAAATACGTTAGGACTTTTTGAGAGAAAGGTGAGTGAAATAGCGGATTTAGTTCATTCACATGGCGCGCTTTTATATTACGATGGTGCAAACCTTAACCCTCTTATGGGAATAACAAATCCGGGGCTTATGGGATTTGATATTGTGCATGTTAACCTACATAAGACGTTTTCAACACCGCATGGTGGTGGAGGCCCCGGATCAGGGCCTGTCGGGGTAAAAAAATTCTTGGAACCGTTTTTACCTGTGCCCCGTGTCACGGTACGTGACGGGGTATATTCTCTCAAGTATAACATCCCGCAATCTATAGGGAGAATCAAAGCTTTTTATGGAAACAGCAGTGTTGTTGTTAAAGCATATGCATATATTAAAGCGTTAGGAGCTAAAGGCCTTAAAGATGTTGCACTCTATTCGATCCTGAATGCAAATTATATAAAGGAAAAACTAAAGGATACTTATTTTGTGCCCTATGAAAGAACCTGTATGCATGAATTTGTTTGTACGAGCAAAAAACAGCTTGAGAAAAATATTCATACAGTAGATATCGCAAAAGCGCTCATTGACAGGGGAATACACCCACCAACAATCTATTTCCCCTTGATCGTTCCTGAAGCTATGATGATTGAGCCAACTGAAACTGAAAGTAAAGAAACGCTTGATACGTTTATTGCCGTTATGAAAGAAATAGATGAGTGTGTAAAGAGTGATCCTGAATCAATTAAAAATGCTCCAACAACAACGCCTGTTGGTCGACTTGACGAAGTAAAAGCTGCTCGTGAGCCAAATCTGTGTTATGGTGTTAATAGAAAGTATTCGTAGATAAGTATGAAACAGATCAAAAAAGCTAAATTTTCTTTTCAATTTTGTTCTCGACTGATTATTCGTGAATTAACCGGTATTAAAGCGCATAATCTTGATGAACTCTTAAGTCATGTTAAGACAGTACCAGGCGCTGTTATCTATCACCACACACATCATTTTTTGCAGCTCCATCAGTATTTAGTCCCTGAACCTCCCAATGATTTTGCTTATTGGGTTGATACCTCTTTAGGGTACCATGATTTGAGTGAACGGTTAGCAAGCATTAATACCTGTGATTATAGAACGATACGTGATTTACGTGAACGCATTATCGCAGTTTTAGAGAAGTTTATATCTGAAGGTAAGGCGTCTCGTGAGTCGAATGTCGGTGAAGAGTTTTATTTTATCAAGTCAGTAAGTATTGCTTTTAATACACCATACGAAGTACGGACTTTAGAAGAGTTTCTCGATGTTTTAAAAAGAATATCTATTGATGCGATATATTATCATATGTTTGAAGCGCCACTCAGATTAGAAAAAGAAGGCAACGATTTTTCCATGTGGATACGTGAACAATTAGATATGGGAGAACTTGCCGATAAAATTGATTGTCTTGATCCCTATACCCATACAATGGAAGGGTTGCGGAACAAGCTTGTACGTGTAGTAGAAGATTACCTATTTAAGGTGTGATTATGTCTATAACATTAAAAGATTATGAACCAATTGTTGGAAAACATCTTGTAGATGAGCTGAAGATGCTTTCCCAACATCTTTCAGGAAAAGTTATCCAAAATGTTAATTCGACTGCGGTTGGTGGCGGTGTCGCGGAAATATTAAACAGAATTATACCTCTTTTGCAGGAATTAAATGTTGATGCACGTTGGGATGTTATTAAAGGCGGTGAAGAGTTTTATAACGTAACAAAGAAATTTCATAATGCACTACATGGTAGGAAAGAGATTATCACCAAAGAAATGTATGAGACGTTCATTCAAACAGGCGAAGAAAATCTTAAGTCAATGGATGTGTATGGTGATATTGTTTTTATACATGATCCGCAGCCCATAATGCTCGTGAAGAAAAAAGCTTCTATGAACAGTAAGTGGATATGGCGATGTCATATTGACATATCTCATCCTGATAAGGACGTATTTGCTTTTCTGAAACCTTATATTGATCAGTATGATTCATCGGTCTTTTCTGCCCCGAGTTTTTCTCGTGATCTTAAAATACGACAGTTTATGATATCTCCTTCAATTGATCCTTTAAGTCATAAAAATATGGATTTAACTCCGGAGATAATTCATGAGGTGTTAGAGAAATATGGCATTGATAGTGATGTACCAATGGTGACGCAGGTTTCCCGGTTTGATTATCTTAAAGATCCTGTAGGCGTAATAGAAGCGTTTAAATTGGTAAGAAAAAATATTAAATGTCAGCTTGTTCTTGCAGGCGGCACGGCAACAGATGATCCTGAATCAGGTAAAGTTCTTGCAGAAGTGCAGGAACGTGCTGAAGGAAACCCTGATATACATGTGCTATTGATTCCTCCCGGGAGCGATATTGAGATCAATGCGTTGCAGCGAGCATCGAGTGTTGTTGTGCAAAAATCAATTCGTGAAGGATTTGGATTAACGGTAACAGAGGCGTTATGGAAGGGGAGGCCTGTTGTGGCCTCATGTGTTGGCGGTATTCCTTTACAGATAAAGCACAAGTATAGCGGACTCTTGTGTCGATCGGTAGAGGGTGCAGCATTCATGATAAAACAGCTTCTTAATTCACCTGAGTATGCAAATAAACTTGGTGAGAACGCAAAAGAGCATGTCAGACAAAACTTTTTACTCACACGTCATTTGCGTGATTATCTCCTTCTTTTCCTTACGTTGTATCATCCAGAAGACGTTATTCATATATAAATCCTATGATTTTTTCAAAAAACATTCTTATTAGTGGCCCACTAGATGCATATCATAATATGGCATATGATGAGGTGCTTCTTCGTGCATGTATAAAAGGTAAGGCCGCTGTTCCTGTATTGAGATTCTATGACTGGAAAATGAGGGCTCTCTCAATAGGTTATTTTCAACGTGTGCAGGTAGCATTAGATTATGCTCGTGCCAATGGAGTAGATTTTGAGATAGCAAGAAGAATGACCGGTGGCGGCATTGTTCTTCATGGGAACGATATTACATTCAGTCTGGTAGTAAAAGATACTGTTTTAAACGGATTGTCCTCATTGAATAAAAGCAGTATTGTGGATAGTTATTATTATGTTAATAATGCCATAAAAAAGGGAATAGATATTCTGCTTGGTAAAAGCGATAGCCCGGATATGTCGCTAGAAACAAAACAAGCGTCTTCAAAAGATACAAAGTTTTGTTTTAATGAGCCAACAAAACACGATGTTCTTTATTCTGGCAAAAAGATTGCGGGTGGCGCACAGCGCAGAATTGACGGGTATGTTATGTATCAGGGATCAATTTTGTTTCGGCAGGAGATAGATATAGGAAAAGACAAAAGGTTTACTGATAGTTCGATAACTCTCCATGATGTATGTGGCAGAGATCTGACAAAAGATGCTGCATGCATTGCTTTGCAACAAGGCTTTACTTTAGTATTTGGTGATATTGAAACGGATAGCATGATTGATCAACTGTTCATTGAATCAGTGGGTAAGTTGGCTATTGATAAGTATGCTACCCATGAATGGAACTATAAACGTTGATAAAAAAGGGGACTGTCCCCTTTTTTATCATTTCGCAATTCCTAAAATTAGTTTTTGGGCGTGAGGTTTTTTCTTTTCAATCTGTATTGAAAAACTAATTCGTTCAAGTGCTTCTATAATACATTCCTTCTTATCAGTATGAATCTCACAAAGCGTGTCGCCTTTTTTTACGGAATCACCGATCTTTTTATGAAATACAATGCCTGCAGAAGAATCTATTTTGTCAGTTAGTTTCAATCTTCCTGCCCCAAGGATGTTTGCAATCATGCCGATTTCATATGTATTTATATTGGTAATGTATCCCTTAGAGATGCTTTTACATTTTTTTATGTATCGTGGTTTTTTGAACGAGTATGGATGTGCAATTTGTTTAACATTACCACCTTGTGATTTAACAATTTCTATAAACTTTCTATATGCGCATCCGTTTCGTAGATGTGTTTCGGCGACGGTGTACGCTTCAGTAAAAGTATGCGCTTTTTTGCCTAAAAGCAGCATGTGGGCAGTAATAGTAAGGCTCAGTTTTGTTACATCATCCGGGCCTTTGCATTGTAATGTATCAAGTGCCTCTTTTACTTCAAGTGCGTTTCCGACGGTGTGCCCAAGCGGTTGATTCATATCCGTTATGAGTGCAACAGTTTTTTTACCCATAACTTTTGAAATGGATACAATAGTTTTTGCTAGAAGACGGGCATCTTTATGAGATTTCATAAATGCACCGTTACCTGTTTTTACGTCCATGAGGAGCGCATCAGTTCCTTCAGCAAATTTCTTCGAGATAATGCTGGCCGCAATGAGCGGTATTGATTCTACCGTGCCGGTAACGTCTCGCAGTGCATATATCTTTTTATCGGCAGGAGCACAGTCGCCAGATGTGCCGATCATTACGGCACCTATTTTTTGTAATTGTTTAATGATCTGTTTCTCGGTAAGAAACATCTTAAACCCTTTAATTGATTCCAATTTATCATGTGTTCCTCCGGTATGGCCAAGCGCTCTTCCAAACATTGTGGGAACAGTAAGTCCAGCGCTTGCGGCAAGGGGGATAACGATAAGCGTTATCTTGTCTCCGACACCTCCTGTCGAATGTTTGTCAATGGTATATCCAGCAGACTCAAGATCAAGCGTTTTTCCTGAATATATCATGGCAAATGAAAGATCAGCGGTTTCACGAATACTCATACCGTTGGCATAAATTGCCATAAGAAAACTTGAGAATTGGTAATCGGGAATTTTGCTTTTTGTGTAACCATCGACCATGAAATTTATTTCGTCTCTGGTTAGTTCGTGCTTATCACGTTTTTTGATTATGATTTCAATTGGATTCATTTTTAAGCTATAAGCTTTAAGTTGTAAGTTTAGTTGCTGAATACTTTATTATATACGTTGAGTGTTTTATGAATAGTTTTATCTATAGAAAATTTATCAAATATTGTGCTCGGGGCATTGCTTTCTATCATGTTCTTGAACGTAGTGTCATTCAGGAGGGTATCTATCGCTGTAGCAAGTTCTGGGATCGAATCTGGTGGGACCAAAAGACCGTTGTGTTTGTCATGGATTATATCCGTTATGCCGCCAATGCGTGAAGCAACTACCGCTTTACCCATTGCCATTGCTTCAAGAAGCGCAAGGCCGAATCCTTCCATGAGTGATGGCATGACAAAAATGTCGGTGACACCAAGAGGTATACGGGTATCCGGCTCTGAGGCCTTAAAATGGACTATATCGTCTATCTGAAGATCATTTGCTAGGGTCATAAGCTCACCTTGTATGCGCCCTTCTCCCACAATAAGAACTTCAATATTTTTGTTATGTTCATATAGCTGGGCACAGGCATTAAGGAGGTGAGGGTGTCCTTTTATCTCTGATAAACGTCCTATTATTCCAATTACCTGGGAGTTTTCTTTTAACCCATAAGAACGTCTTATATTTTGTAACTCTTCTTGAGTATAGGTGTTTTTAAAGTGATCAAAGTCAATACCGTTATGAATGAGTGCGATTCTTTCAGGTGATACCATGAGATCTTGAATAAGATATTCTCTCACTGATTGGCTTATCGCGATAACGCGTTCTCCCATAAAAGGAAAAAGGCGACGAATGAAGATGTGTTTAAAAAAACCATGATACGTTGAAACATGTTTTGTTCCGGTGAGATAGGTGGTGATTCCTGCAAGGACATGTGTTACGCGGGTATGTGTGTGTACAATATCAATATTATTTTGTCTAATAAATCGGAGAAGAGAAGGAATTGCAAAGATTACTTTTGGTCCAAACTCTTGTTTTGTCCTGATCTTAAACTCGCATGTGGTAATTCCAGCGTCCTGTAATGTTTGGAGTACCTTCCCTCCGCTTGATCCAACATAGACGGTATGTCCCTTCTTTTTTAATCCTTTTGCAAGTGAAAGAACGTAGCTTGTGATACCGCCAATATCAACATGAGTTGTAAGAATAAGTATATTCATTAAAGAGACCAGAGACCAGAGACTAGAGACCAGAGACTAAAAAAGTATGTCGGTGATTTCTTATCTGCTTGGTCGTTATTAAAATTATTGACAAAATCTATATACATTTATACTATCTAACACTTCCTTGATCATACAGCTTATAGCTTACGGCTTAAAGCTTATTCGGGCGGTTAGCTCAGTTGGTAGAGCATATGCCTTACAAGCATGGGGTCACAAGTTCAAGTCTTGTACCGCCCACCATATTAAAAAAGGGACAGCTCTTCATAAGGGGACTGTCTCTTTTTTTGTTAGTTTGTTTCTAGTCTGTTGTCTTTTGTCTGAGTCTGTTTCATTTCCCAGTATTTAACATACGTCTGAAATTGATAGAATCCCCCAAAATATGCGAGGATAAAGCCGTAAAAACCGTCCTTATATCCTTTTTTACGTAGATATGCTCTCAGGAACCTGTCGATAGATTTTCTGATTGCTTTTCCAAAACCTATTTTTCTTTTATCGTTACACCATTTACGGGCCTCAAGTGTTGTTTGTGAATTTTGTTTTTGAACAAAATCGTGAATATCTATATACGAGTAGTGAATAATATCTTTTGTAAGGTGTCCACAGGTACCGTCCATAAATGCCCGTGGATGTACCTCGGATTCCTCATATTTAAATTCATCCCGCTTGAATATGCGTACTTTGCTTGCAGGATACCAGCCACCATGTTGTATCCAATAATCTCCAATATAGGTTTTAAATGGTATGGTAAAACCGTTATGAGAAATAGGGGCTGCAAAAGTTTCTTTTATTTCCTGGGCAAGTTCGGGTGTTACCCGTTCATCACAATCAAGGCTCATTACCCATTCGTTTTTTGTCTGCGAATAGCCGAAATTTCTGTGACGACCTTCAATATCAAGTTTTCGCTGTATTATACGAGCTCCTAATTTTTCTGCAATAGCTGCGGTATTATCAGTGCTGAAATCATCAAGTAAAATGACTTCATCGGTCCACGATACACTCTTTATACAATCTTCGATTTCTCGTTCTTCATTTTTTGCCATTATTACTACACTTATCGGAAGTTTGTTTTCCATAATAACTCCTTCGAGAGGGATGATTTTATGTATTATATTCTTTTTTTAAACTGATAACATCTTGTATATTGCTTACTTGTCTTATTCTACTTGATTGTGTAGTTGCTTTACCATTAAAAAAAATAGGGTAACGGACAAACAATGAACAGCGCGCAAGAAAATGAGCCATAGAGCTATCGTAGGTCAATATAAGATTGTATTTTTTCTTGCGGCGTTTCACTATTCTGAAAACTGTTTTTAACCAAAATAAAAAAGGAGTATATATGTATACGTGTATATTGGTTGTTACGGGGAGATTTAGTGTCGCAAATAAATGATTTTTGTCTTTTATGTTTTTTGATGCAACTATTGCGTAAATATAGCATTCATTTTTTGCTAGTGTGCGTATATCTTGAAATAGATTCTTTAGTTCTTCTTGGTTCTCGCTTTGTTTCTGTGTGATTGGGAGCGCTATTCTCAGTGGTATGCCCCATTTTTTGTAATAAATCCTTTGATTCTTTTTAAAAAGCGCATCACGGGCACTAAAATGATCGAGTGATTTGTGTTCATAGTGATATATGTATGCGCCATTTGCCTTTACACATTTGTATCCTGCTTCTTTTACTCTCATAGAATAATCAGAATCTTCAAAAAATGCCATGCCAAACAGTTCATCAAAATGACCGATTTTTTCGATAATTTCTCTTTTTATGAGCATTGCAAAACCGATACAGTTGGAAAATTCAGTATATTGGAGTTTTTGGTTTTGTATGCGCTGGGCACATTCTTGTATAGTTTTATCTTTGTATGGAACAAGACCAAATGTATTACTTTCCGGGTTTAGGATCCCGATATCCGGTGATGACTGGGCAACGTCTATCATTGTCTCCAAACAATTATTTGTGAAAAGTGTATCGTTGTTCAGTACGAGAACATAGGGGGCGGTTGATATTCCTAACCCTTGGTTTACCGCTTTAGGAAACCCGATATTTGTTGTATTCTCAATAGCGGTTATTTGGACATTCTCCTGAGGTATAAAACTTTTGATAACCGTTTTTGTTGCACTATTGCTTGCATTGTCAATTAAGATAATATTTATGGGAATGTGTGTTGAATCAATAATAGAATGCACACATTCTTTGGTTAGTTCAGGTTGATTATATATAGGGATTATAATGTCGCACGATTTCATAATATGAGTTTTTTGTATTTTTCTATAAGTCCGTTTTGCGCTATTGAAAGCATAGTGTTCATTCTGTCCCTGTAGGTATATTTGCCTACAGCAAGTTTATGTCCCGCAAGGGCGATTTTTTCCCTTTCAGTATCGTGTGAGAGATAATAATCTATCAGGTCGAAAAGTTCTTCTGGTGTATTATAGATAATAATATTTTTTTTGTCCTCAAAAAGCTCGTTAAAACCATTATTATCTATAGCGTTAGTAATAAGTAATGTGCCGCAACTCATAACTTCAAACATACGCATATTAATATCGTTTTTGATCGAGTAGTTGAATCCGATCTTTGACGATGAATATATTTTTGACATTTTAGTGTGCTCGGCCCACCCTATAAAACTGTTTGGGTAACGGGTCTTAAGTTTCTCCAGAAGCATTTTTCGTAAACATTTTTTACCATCGGTACCGACAAAACCGATATCAAGATTTTTTTTGCAGTCTAATTTTTTATGTATAACGGGGTCGCAGCCAAGAGGGACCCAAAAGGTATCTATTTTTTCGTGTCGAGCAAGTTTTTCTGCACCCTCTTTTTGAGCGCAAAAGACAAAGTCATAATGGTGTGATTGCTCACGTATTTTCTCATACGGGTGCTTAAGGTGGGTATCAATCGCTAGAAAGGCGCACGGACGGAGATGTTTGGGAATATCATACTTGTAGTCGCCATGATCTATCCGTAAATAGAAATCGTATTCCGGTTTGATCTTTTGGGCGTACTCAGTCCAAAAATGCTTTACCGTATGTCCTGATTGCCGAAGCGCTTTCTCAAAATAGTAACCGATTGTATCATCTCGGTCCTTATTATATATAATAGCTATTTTGAGGGCATTTTTATTGTTTTTAAGGAAATGAAACATTTTTAAATCCTTGTTTGATAAGTTGTTATAAGATATAATAATTGCCTTATGTTGTCAATATAAAGGGGTTTAACTGTATGTTTGAAATAGTGAAGAAAAAAGAGTTAGCATGTAAAAATGTGCTTGTTATTAATCCTTTCGGGATAGGTGATGTGCTTTTCACAACACCTCTTTTAGCAAGATTACGATCGTTATTGCCCAACGGTGCCAAAATAACTTTTTTATGTAATAGACGTGCAGAGCCTATATTAGAATCTAATGATGCTATTAATAAGGTGGTGGTGTTTGAAAAGGATGAATATAGAAAACTGTGGAAAGAGTCAAAAATACGTTTCTGTAAAGTGTTTGCTTCTTTTGTCTATCATATATATAACCAGAAATTTGATGCGGTATTTGATATATCGTTAGGAAGACAGTATTCATTCTGGTGCATGTTGCTCAAAATTCCTATGCGTGTTGGTTTTAATTATCGAAACCGAGGCCGGTTTTTAACCCATAAAATTAACATAGGTGGTTTTACCGAAAAACCTATTCCCGAGTATTATCTGGATTTGCTTCGGTTGTTTAACGTTACGGTCAATGCTGCATCACTGTCTTTTCCTTTGAAGGAAGAGGTGTTGAGGCAGGCGGACATTTTTTTAGAGGAAAATATGTTATTAAATGCACCTGGTATAGTGGGAATAATGCCTGGTGGGGGGGAGTCGTGGGGAAAAGATGCCTATTATAAGAGGTGGACGCCATCTTATTTTGCCCAAGTGGCTGATTATATAGTTAAGAAATATGGATATACTCCTATTCTCTTTGGAAGTCGTTCAGAAGAAAGTATTTGTAAAGATGTTTTAAGACATATGGCGTCTAAAGGAATTATTGTCACGGACTTGGCCTTATCCGTATTTGCTGCAGTTCTAAAAAAATGTTCTTTTGTTATTTGTAATGATGGGGGACCTCTTCATATTGCGGTAAGTCAAGGTGTGCCGACAGTTTCAATATTTGGCCCGGTAAATGAGGGGGTGTATGGTCCTTATCCAGCGTCAGACAAAGATGTTATCGTAAAAAACAATGTGTCATGCCGTCCCTGTTATTATCAATTTAGATATAAGGATTGCGACACGCATACATGCTTAAGAGATCTTTTGCCTCAACATGTTACAAAAGAGGTTGATATATTGGTCGACCGGATATAGCTTTATTTCGGTATGTAATTATGAATTGTCATGATATAATATCGCCTTTTGGAGTGGATTATGGTTAAAGATAAAAATATCAAAAAAATTCTTATGGTGAAGCTTAGTTCTATTGGAGATGTTGTTCACGCTCTTCCCATCCTAAAATCATTACGTGATACGTATCCTGAAGCATATATTGCATGGATGATAAAAAGAACGTGTAAAGATATCATTGAGGGCAATCCCTATCTTGATGAGGTCATAATATTCGAACGTGCACGATGGGGTAAATTGAGAAATATCTTTCTGACGGTCAAAGAGATATTTCTATTTATGAAATCTATCAGATCAAAAAAATTTGACGTTGTTGTTGATTTTCAGGGTCTTTTCTATACCGGTTTAGTAACATTCTTTACCGGATGTAAAAAAAGGTACGGGTTTAAAAATGCGCGAGAATTTTCCTTTATATTTTATAATAGAAAAGTAGCTGTTCCCACAATGGAGATGCATGCGGTAAATAGATATTTTCTTCTTGCCGAAGCGTTGGGCGCAACTCATAGAAAGCCCGAGTTTACCATTGCCGTATCATCGGCTGATAGCGAAAAAGTTGATTCGCTCCTTGCTCAATACACACAAGGAGACAGTACTAAACCTGTTATTGCAATAAATCCTTCTGCTCGTTGGATCACTAAGCAGTGGCAGATGGAAAAATTTGCTGAGCTGTCAGATGCACTTGCTCGTCAGATGAATGCCGTTATTGTTCTTATTGGAAGTAGCGCAGATAAAGAATTAGTTGAAAGATTGATCGAAAGAATGAAAACGAATCCTTTAAATGCAACAGGCAGAACAAATCTCAAGCAGCTTGTCGCTCTTCTGGAGAAGACGGATTTAGTTATCAGTAATGACACCGGTCCAATGCATATCGCTGTTGCAGTGGGAACACCGGTTTTAGGGCTTTTTGGCCCTACTAATCCTGTAAGAACGGGTCCTTTTGGATTGGAGCACGTAGTTATCAGGAAAGATATTTTTTGCAGCCCTTGTCTTAAGAAAAAATGCTGCGATCTTATATGTATGGATCTATTAACCACTGAGGATGTTTTACACGCAGTTCACGAAAATATAGTTAAGGGAACCTTTTCGAAAATATCACCTAAAAAAGTCGATCGACTTAGAGCGCAAATGAACATTATTGATGAGATCGGAGATCACACCTTAGATGTGTTGATTTTAAGTGACGGTAAAGCCGGTCATGTAAATCAAACGGTGGGTATGGTTAAGAATATTGATAACGTGAATTATCATGTAGCGCGAATAAAATACCGCACAACGTTTCATCGTGGGTTAGCATGGGTTGCGGGTGTGTGTGGGCTGGGAGAAACGGGATTTTTAAAAAGCATGTTAAAGCCAAATAGTTATCGCCAGATTATGGAGTCTGTGCCGAAAGTCGTTCTTTCAGCCGGTATATCGGTAGCGCCGATTAATCTCATGCTGGGAAGAATATTTAAGGCGAAAAAAGTGGTTAGTATGAAACCGGGGCCTCTCAAATTGAAACGTTTTGATCTTGCGATTATCCCTATGCATGATGACCCTCCGAAAATGGATAATGTAGTGGAAACATTAGGTGCCCCAAATATTATTGGTAAAGAGCTTTTAGAAGCTGAAAAAGATAAAATTGTTCATAATATTCACTTTAAGAAAGATATTAAAATAGGCGTATTTATTGGGGGAGAAACGCCAGATTATTTTATTTCTAAAAAGACTATGCTTGTATTAATCCAGAAGATAAAGGATCTATGTAATGAGTTTGATGCAGAAGTATTAATTGCAACATCGAGAAGAACCGCGCGTGGTTTGGAAAAATTATTATCACAAGCGTTTGACAATGATCCGAGATGTAAAATGCTCCTATTGGCGAGTCAGGCTGAGACAAATCCCATACCGGGGATATTGAGCGTGAGTGATATTATTGTTGTTACTGAAGAAAGTATATCCATGGTCTCTGAAGCTGCGAGTTCAGGTAAATATGTCTTTGTCTTAAAAATTGATAGGAAAGAAAACAGAAAACTTAAACAAGAACGTACGATTGAGGAATTAGTGATACATGGATATGTATTAAAATCTGATGTTTTTACTCTTTATAACACTATTGTAAACTTCTGGCCGACACGTAAACCTCCCAAAATTCTAAATGACACTGTTGTTGCATCTGAAGCACTTGCGAAACTACTTGAGCAATGTGGTTTTAATAGAGATATTGCATATCTCAAGAAAGTTAGTTGAGAATGATTAACTGACATAGGTACTTTCATACGATAGTAATGGATAAATAATCATGAAAATTTTGCAAATGGTCCCTGAATTAGAATGTGGCGGTGTTGAAACCGGTACCGTTGATTTGGCTCTTATGCTTAAAGAACGCGGCCATATTCCTTATGTTATCACTAGCGGTGGCAGTATGGTTGCAAAGCTGGAATCTTCTCAGGTAACCTGCATAAAGCTTCCCGTACATAAAAAATCAATTATATCGATTATCGGTACTATATTTAAGGTGAGAAAGATTGTGCGTGAAGAAGACATTGATATTGTACATGCCCGAAGCCGTGTGCCCGGATGGATCGGATATTTTGCAGTACAAGGGACGCATGCACATTTTGTAACTACTGCCCATGGATATTATAGTACCCATTTTGCAAGTAGGGTGATGGGTCGTGGCGAAAAAGTCATTGTGCCGAGCGCGGTAATATCAGAGCACATGGAAAATGATTTTGGGGTTGTTAAGGACAAGCTTGTTTTGATCCCACGCGGCGTTGATGTGAGAAAATTCAGAGAAAAGGAACCTGAACTCGGTGGCATTAAAGATACCTACAATATAGGTGTTATTGGACGATTGACGCCTATCAAAGGACATAGTTATGTTATTCGTGCACTAACAATTATATTGCGCTCATTTCCACATGTTAAACTGTTTATTATAGGTGATGCCTATGGAAAGAAAGTACACTACAAAGATGAGTTAATACGGCTTGTTGAGGAACTCGGATTAAAAGATAATATTGTTTTTACCGGAGCATGTTCGGACGTATCAAAAATATTAGATAATTTAGATATTGTTATTCTGTCATCCATTGTTCCAGAAGCATTTGGAAGGGTAATAACTGAAGCGTTTGCAGCCTGTGTGCCTGTTATTGCCACACGTTTGGGTGGTGCATTAGATATTATTGACGATAAGAAAAATGGTCTTTTAGTAGAACCAAAAGATGAGAATGCAATTGCCGAGGCAGTGACAACACTGTTTCAGGATCATAAACTTTGCGAGAAGATAATTAAAAATGCTCTCGAGAAAGTACATTCTGAATATACCCTCGAAAAGATGTACGAGAGAACATGTCAAGTGTATGAAGAATGTGTGAATACAAAAAAGATTCTTATTGTGAAACTAAGTGCGCTTGGCGATATCGTGCTTATCAGTCCTTCTGTCCGCGCCATTAAAAAGAAATATCCGTACGCTAAAATAACGGCGCTTACATCATCTCGATATAAAGGCCTGTTCAAAAAATCGAGAGACATACATCATGTTCTTACCTATGATAAAGGGAACAATCCTCTTGCTCTTATGAAACTCATTAGAAAATTGCGTCATTACCGGTTTGACATTGCTGTCGATTTTCAAAACACGTACCGAACTCATCTTATACTTTTTTTTGGTTGGATAAAAAAGTCGATAGGGTATAAAAGAAAATGCGGTTTTTTGATGTCTGAAAGTGTTGATATGCCTACCACACCCATGGATCCTGTCAGTCACCAGTTTAAACTGTTAAGCGTGCTTGATATACCTCTTGAGAATAGACAAATAGAGTTTTGGACCGGTGAAGAAGATAAGAGAGCGGTAAAAAAGATATTTCGTGCTAACAATATTAATGAGGATGAAACTTTGATAGCAATAAATCCTGGGGGCAGTCATAAGTGGAAATCAAAGAGATGGCCAAGAGAAAGGTTTGCAGAGTTGATAAACGTGCTTTATGAACGTTACCAGGCGCGTACGGTTCTTATTGGCGGAAATGATCTCTCGGAATATAAGGATTATTTTAAGCAAAACCTGTCTGTTCCATATATTGATACCATTGGACTTACTTCAATTTCTGAGGCCGGTGAGCTTTTAAAACGGTGCAAACTTCTTGTTACCGGAGATAGCGCTCCGCTCCATATTGCTGCAGGATGCGCAGTGCCGTTTGTGGCATTGTTTGGACCGACAGACCCTCATAAGCATATGCCTATTGCAAAAGGTACGGTTATTACTAAGAACGTTGAATGCAGTCCGTGTGTAAAAAACACGTGTGGGGAACACATATGTATGGAGAATATCACTGTCAGTGATGTTCTTGAAAAAGTAGCTCAATACATATAAAAGTGAGAAGTAAAAAATGAGAAGTAAAAAAAACGGAAATAAAGAAATAAAAGATATCTGTAACATACTTGTTGTTACAAAAAATTGGCTTGGCGATGCGGTGTGCACAACTCCCGCTATACGTGCAATAAAAGAAACGTATAAAGAAGCATCTGTTTCAGTTCTTTCCCATCCTCGATGTGTTCAAATATTTGAGGGAAATAGTGACCTGTCTAGTGTCATACCTTTTGAGATAAGACGTGGTGTCCGTTCATTATTTGATCAGGTACGATTATTAAAAATACTGAAGTCTCATGCATTTGACACTGTCTTTGTCCTGCATCGTTCTCGTTCAATGGCATTTTTAACTTTTCTTTCGGGTATTAAATATAGAGTTGGTTATGGCACAAAAGGTCGCGGTGTTTTTCTCACTCATCCGGTATCTACACCTAAAGACGAAGATATGCATATGATAGCCTATCATCTTAATCTTCTTGAAGAGTGTGGGATTAAAGCGCGCTCGTGGGATTGTATTTTTCCTGTAAGCAAAGAGGATGAAAATGCTGCTGAGAAATTGATCAAAGAACTTGGGTTGAGTAACGAAGACCGTATTATTCTTATAGGCCCAGGAGGAAACTGGGACCGTAAAAGATGGCCAGCATCATATTTTGCAAAACTTATTGATATCGTGAGTGATAGGTATAATGTACGCATTGTACTTACCGGTTCTCAAAAAGATGCTTACCTTGCGGATATAATTATGACACGAACAAAAAATCCTCCTTATAATGCTATGGGGAAAACGACCCTAAAATCTTTTGGAGCGTTGCTCAAAAGATCGAGGTTATATATTGGTAATGATTCAGGGCCGACACATATTGCAGCAGCATTAGCAGTACCTCTCATTGCTATATTTGGGCCTACAGAACCAAAGTTGACCGGTCCGTTAGGTAAAGGCAATATTGCTGTTTTAGTTAATTCTGTTGGGTGTACACTGCCGTGTCATGAGTCGTTTTGCGATGATTTACGTTGTATAGAATCGGTTCTTGTTGATGATGTAGTAGCAGAAGTTAAAAAAGTTCTAGAAACCCCTTTTAATGGTTAGAGAAATTCGAAAAATTCTTTTTATTACTTTAAGTAATGTAGGTGATGTTGTATTGACGACGCCAGTCATGAATATTCTTTGCCAGCGGTATCCTCATGCCCATTTTACCATCCTTGTCGGGCCTAAAGCATCATCGGTTTTTGACGGTGATCCGTTGGTTGATGAAGTTATCGAGTATAATAAAAAAGCTTCACTGAAAGAAAAGTGTACTCTTGTGCGGACACTGCGAAGAAAGAATTATGATGCTGTATGCGATCTGCGTCATACCATTATACCAATATTTCTTCAAGGCACACTTCTTACACGATTAATAAGAAGAAAAGAAGAGGGCTTGCACGCGGCCATAGATCATATGCGTAAATTGAAGAATGTGTCTCCACAAGAAACTCCATGTTTTCGCCTATTTGCATCAGAGAAAGCTCTGGATTTTCAAAAAGAGATATGGCAGAAATATGCGGTAGGTGAGACAGAACCTGTGTTTGGGATCAGTCCTCATGCGGCAAGTTCATTAAAACAATGGCCTATTGATAGATGTATTGAGCTCATAAAAAACATACAAAGCCAATACACAGCGCGGTGTGTTCTGATTGGTGGTAATGATGCGCGTGATATAGGTGAGAGTATTATGGATTCATGTCCTCAATGTATTAATCTTATAGGGCACACATCAATAAGTGAGCTTATTGCCATAATGAGTAAGATGAAGGGATTTGTAACAAATGATAGTGGGCCTCTTCATATAGCAAGTGCGTTAGATGTTCCAACTGTTGCGATTTTTGGGCCCTCTGATGATGTGCGGTACGGCCCGCGCGGAAAAAACCATTGTATCGTACATGATATTAATTGCAGGCCTTGCAAACTGGCACAATGTAAGTTTTCTACTCATGAATGTATAAAGTCAATAGGTGTTAAAGAAGTGTTTGATGCTGTTCATAATCTCGGAGTAATATAAAACAAGATGAAAGACAAACGCAAAAAGATATTAATTGTGAGAATGGATCGCATGGGGGATGTGCTTTTGAGCACACCTGCAATTCATGCTGTACGCAAACAATATAAAGACTCGTATATTGCTGTTTTAGTGAGGCCTTATACGGTCGATGCGGTCAAACATAATCCTGATATTGATGAAGTTATAGTTTATGATAAAGAATATGCACATAAAGGGATGGTTAATAATATTGGCTTTGTCGTGCATCTTTTCATGAAGAGATTTGATGTTGCACTTATTCTCCATAGCACGAACAGATCGGTGCTCTTAAGCTTTTTAGCGGGTATCAAGAAGAGGGTGGGATATGACAGGAGACTAAAATATCTTTTAACTCATCCGATTCCGTATCGGAAGCATAAAGGGGAGAAACATGAGGTAGATTATTCCTTAGAATTAACGGTTTTACTGGGAGTTGATATCTCGCAAGCAACAAAAAAGCCATTGTTTGTTGTTTCTCATGATGATGAACAATTTATTGGAACACTATTGCAAAATAAAGGGATAAAGAGAACTGATCGGATTATTTGCATTCATCCCGGAGCAAGTTGTCCTTCTAAAAGATGGTCCTTCCAGCGGTTTAGGGAAGTTGTGCAGCACTACAAAAAAAGAGATTCTGTACGTATTGTTATTATTGGTGGAGATGAAGAAATTGATACTGCTGACAGTATTGCACAAGGACATGAGGTAGGGGTAATTAATCTCGCGGGAGTGTTATCTATTGGACAAATGGGAGCAGTGCTAAAACATTCATGTTGCTTAGTATCAAATGATTCTGGGCCGGTACATGCAGCAAGCGCACTTAACGTACCTGTTGTTGTGCTTTTTGGAAGAAAAAATCCAGGATTAAGCTCTCAGGTGTGGGGACCTATAGGCGACAACAACATTGTCCTGCATAAGGATGTAGGGTGTGTTCACTGTTTAGCACATAATTGCAAAACCGGTTTTCAGTGTCTTGATGCAATAACTGTAGATGACGTTATTGGAGCGGTAAATACAATATTAGAAGAAAATAATGGTCACTAAAATTTTATTTTGACTATTATTTGGATTATGCTATAGTATGCGTCTCTTGAACCTAAAAGATGGATGTAGGTTCTAGGAAAAAGTTCTTTTATTTAGGATATAAATATTAGGGGGGTGTAGCTCAATTTGGTTAGAGCGCTGCCCTGTCACGGCAGAGGTCGCGGGTTCAAGTCCCGTCACTCCCGTATATACACAGAAGCCCTGTGATGCGAAAGCACCGCAGGGCTTTTTGTTTGTTCGGAGAAAGATGCTGATATGGCTGCGACCTCTGCCGTGACAGGTAAGAGTAGAGAAGTACATTGAGTATGAGGAAAGCAACCGAGGTGGGTTCATCCGACCAGATGGGATACTTCTTGTTTAAGGATAGATTTTGCGAAGCGAAATCTTTACTCCCGTCACTCCCGTATATACACAGAAGCTCTGTGATGCGAAAGCACCGCAGGGCTTTTTTTGTTTATTTAAGGTAAATAGTAATTTATAATACAATGAACTATGAACAAACAACAATGAACGAAAATATGGATAAATTTGGCGTAAGCTCAGCAAAAGAAAAAAAACTTAACGAAATTATGGTTCGTTTAAAAATATATGAACGAGACTTCAAAGAATCGTTTATTCGTTCTCGTGGTTCTGGTGGACAGAATGTTAATAAGGTCGCAACCTGTGTATATTTAAAACATATTCCCACCGGTCTTGAAGTAAAATGCAGTAAACATAGATCCCAAGCGCTAAACCGTTATTCTGCCCGTAAATTACTCGCTGAAAAGATCGAAGAAAAAGTGCTCGGTAAAAAGTCTGAGAAACGAAAAAAAATAGAAAAAATCAGAAGGCAAAAAAGAAAAAGATCTAAAAGAGCAAAGGAAAAGATGCTTGAAGAAAAGAAGAAGCAATCAGACAAAAAAGTGTTACGTAAAAAAGTACCTATTAATGGGGAATGAAAAAGCTGTCTTGGTTATGGGTGATATTAGATATGATCTCAGTAAGCATGGTTCAAAGTCATTGTATGAGTATGCTGATATTGAATTTGATTATGCTATAACTATGGGGTGCGGTGATGCCTGTCCTAATATAACTGCAAAAAATCGGGATGACTGGCAAATTCCGGATCCGAAACATATGCCAATTGAAGAATTTAAGCAGATTAGAGATTGCATTGAAGATAAAGTAAAAAAACTGATAGAAACGTTATAAATGCTACATGTTGGGTGTTAATGAGGATGGATAAAATCAAGTTGACAATTGTGGAGAAACAGGTACATTTATTGTTGGAGTGATTTTGATTATTTATTGGTTTTGCTTTCAGTATTTTAAGGGGGATTAGCCCATAGGTGTTAAGTTAAGGGAGTAAAAATCTGTAAATATTGCCAACTATTTGTATTGCCAACTATTTTTTTTGTGTTATAATCCGATAGCATCATATAAATATCGGAATATAATTAATAAAGGGA